>JAYTON010000446.1:0-3756 GCA_043747725.1 Saprospiraceae bacterium | reverse complement strand
AACCCTGTTAATAATATTCTTTGTCAGTTTGGTAATCAGTTTTCTATTAATTTCGCTTGAGCGTTTTTCCCGTTTATTTAACTCGTACTACTTAATTGTGTATTATAAAAAAATATTTTGTTTTTAAATAACAAAAAGCCTTATGTAATGTCAAATTATTCAAGGCTTTTTTTATAGTTAAAATAAAATACAAACTACATTACCTCCTCAGTATTTCGTATAAAATAGTTGTAATATCGGCGTAAATCGCAGTCACGCCGACAATCAGAGTGCTATAAATTAATTTTAAATCATTTATTTTTTTTAAAAATTGTTTTTTTTATGTAAAATTGTTTTAAATTTGTCAAATTATTAAAACAATTTTTTATTTTTTTAAAACAAAAAAGTTAACTGTCATGAAAATTTTAAAATGGATTTTAGGCATCATTGCGCTGCTTTTAGCCTTGGGGTTTTTAATGCCTGGCACAACCCATATAGAGCGCGCTATCGACATCAACGCTTCGGCGAGCAGCATTTTTAATCAAGTCAATGAATTAAAAAACTGGTCTAATTGGTCGCCCTGGGCTAAACTCGACCCCAATACGGTATGGAAATATTCACAGCCTTCGAGCGCAGGCTTGGGCGCATATTACACATGGGCGAGTGAGCAAAATAATGTAGGCAAAGGTAAAGTAACCATTTTGGAATCTAAACCAAACGAATTGGTGCTCAACAGAATGGAATTTGAAGAACGAGGTGAAGCCATGAGTCATTTTATTTTGACTGCAAAAGATACTACATCTACAAAATTAGTTTGGACTTTTGAAAGCGATAATGGTTTGAATCCTATCAGCCGCTGGGTTGGTTTATTTATGGATAAAATGCTCGGTCCCGATTATGAAAAAGGGTTAGCCAATATGAAGGCTTATTGCGAGTTGAAAAAATAAGTTGATAATATTGTATAAAATTAACAAAAAAATCCATAAAATTTACATAAGTTATTGATTACCAATCTTATGTAAATTTTATGGATTTTTTTATAAAAATTTATAAAGATTTTTTACTTAAAAATTATACACACAAACTCAAAATACTGAGGGGGTATATTGAGTAAATTATTTAATTCTCAATTGTTGACCTGGTTTGATGATATTATCTGGCAAGCCGTTCATTTGTTTCAATTGATCAACTGTTAAGCTAAACTTGCGTGATATTGCCCACAGAGTCTCCCCTTGTTGCACCGTATAAAATTGAGAATTGATAGCCGGTTGCGCTGGCTTCGGTGTAGTAGGTTTTGACTGAGGGGTAGTCGAAGGCTTCGCAGGTTGCGTACTTGGATAACTCGGATAACTTGAATTTGGCTGCGTCTCCGTTGTTGGGTATGATGGCTTAGTAGTCGGGTAAGTAGTCGGGTACGATGGAGATGTACTCGTTTCAGTCGTTGGATAATTAGTAGGCGATGACGGATACGACGATGGTGGATAAGTCGGTTGTGTACTTGGGTAACTACTTGAAGGTTGAGTATTACCGCCTGGTGTTATTTCAAAACCAAATTCACCGCTATTCGTCACAGGCGGATTTGTCGGACGATTAGCAGTAGCTGGATTTGTAACTGGCTTTTCAATTAAGACATCGGGTTGACGGCATTTTTTCCATTCCCCAAAAGTGTCGCGTAAAGCAGGCATATCTACGCGCTGAAATAAACCTTTTCGAAGGGCAATTTTTTCGCCAATAGCTGGTTGGTCGCCTTCGCGCATGGAGTTTTTACTATATAATTTCGATAAGCGGATACCAAATTTTTGAGAAATATCGAACATGGTTTCACACGCCTGTACACGATATGTTTTGTCGCTACCGCTCCAACTATTGCGTTTTTGTTGAGTATAGATGATAGTACCCTCCGGTAATCGGTGCGTTGGGTCACCTATTTCTTCATTATATTCCTGCAATTTACGGATGCTAATGTCTTGACGTCCAGCCACTTGTTCAAGTGTTAAACCACCATTAATTTTTAAATAACCGACATCATTGCGTTGTCCAGACGATATTGACACGCTATTATTAGCATTGTTACCAGATGGATTATCAAAGCCCGAATTATTATTATTTGGCGGGAAATTAGGATTGCCATTTGAGTTATTATTCTGACCACTGTTGTTATTAGACGCCACATCATTAGAGGTCATCAGGTCGTATTGATGCAATTGCAAATCTTCAATTAAACGAATAAGCGTTTCACCATATTCTGATCCCGTAGCATAGCCCGCTTTCACCAAACCATTTGCCCAACCCACATAATCCTTAGGGTCAAGTTGAAAAAGTGAACCATACCGATAGATCTTACGGGGGTCACGTAGAAATTCTGAATGAGCGATGAAGGATTCATCGCCATTTTTATAAGCTCGAAAGCATGATTTAATTAGCTGACCGGTCACAGGATCTTTATCATCATCTTCTTGATAATAGCGCTCGCCCTGCCAATCCGAATGACATTTTATGCCAAAATGGTTATTGTATTGCGAGGACAAAGTGCTGCGTCCGGCATCCGATTCGAGAACGCCTTGTGCTAGTTTGATACTGGCAGGAATACCTGTGCGTTCCATTTCACGGATAGCAATAGCTTTATAGCGGTCAATGTAAAGGCTACGAGCTTCCGCATTAGACATGCCTTTTGCAGTTGTGATGCTATAAGATTTTGGAATATCTCGATTGTTCTTTTTAGAAGCTGTACAAGATATTATTAATTGTGATGCGACGAAGAGCATCACCACAGCCCATTGATTGCGAGCTACTACAGAGTTCAGTTTCATAGTGATTTTCTCAAATTTAATTTTGAAAAAGAATATTTTTTGTATTGAAAATTATTTTTATCTAAGCGTTTTATATGGCTTAACACTGTTTTTTAAAATTCAAAGTTAGGAAAAAATGACTTAAAATGTGGAAGATTTTTTTCTAAAACGTGAAAAACGCTGTTTTATATATCAATTATGGTATTTATTTGTTGCTTTGTACTCGAAATCCAATAAATATGTTCAATAAACGTCTTCTCTAAATAGTCGATAAAATATTCAATTTTAAGATTAAACAATTAATTTTCGTTATAAAATGCTCGAAGTTCAAAATTTAACTAAAACATATAAAAGCGGCGGCAAGGATTTGACCGTTTTGCACGAAGTCAGTTTTAACATCCCGTCGGGCAATTCGTTGGCAATTGTCGGACCTTCAGGTAGTGGCAAGACCACCCTTTTGGGCTTATGTGCTGGGCTCGATCGCTCTTCTTCGGGCTCTGTTATTCTCAACGGTGTGTCTTTGGATAGCCTCAATGAAGACCAGCGCGCTGCTGTTCGGAATCAATATGTAGGTTTTGTTTTTCAAAATTTTCAATTGATTTCCACCCTGACGGCTCTTGAAAACGTCATGGTGCCGCTCGAACTGAGGGGGGAGCGAAATGCTGAAAGCCGCTCTATGGAATTGCTCAAAAAAGTCGGTTTGGCTGACCGTTATGACCATTATCCGGCTCAACTCAGCGGTGGTGAACAACAGCGCATCGCCATTGCCCGCGCTTTTTCAAACAATCCAAAAATCCTTTTTGCCGATGAGCCAACAGGTAATTTGGACGCCGATACCAAAGAAACCGTTGAAAATCTCCTTTTTGAACTCAATCGCGAAGCGGGTACAACACTCATCCTCGTCACTCATGATTTGGATTTGGCTTCAAAAACCAACCATATTTTGAAGCTGAAAGGCGGAAAAGCCATTGAAAAATAGGTAATAGGT
>JAYTON010000445.1:0-16893 GCA_043747725.1 Saprospiraceae bacterium | reverse complement strand
TTTTTGTTTTTCAGCATTATCATTCACTTCTTTGAGAGCCATAGCTGCTTGTTCACGAATGGCTTTCACTTCTTTTTGAGCGGCATCTGTCGTTTGAGCAATCAAAGCGGCTGAGTTTTCACGAGCTTTTGATACCTCAATAGCTGCTTTTTCCTTTTCTTTTGCCGCATTTTCCTTTACTATCCGCACGGCTTCGGCTTCATTGGTACTGATTTTTGAGATGTTTTCAGAAGCAGCCCGCTTGGCTTCCGATACACGTTTGGCAGATTCCTGCGTTTCATTAGCTTCTTTTTCTTTGATTTTAGCGATTTCTTTTGCTGCAGCTTCTTGTGTTTTCACAACCTCAGTGACGGCTCTTTGCCTCGCATCAGCCACTTCTTTAGCCGACATGGTGAGCAGTTCTTTTTCTTTATTTTTAGCATCGGTCACTTTCGCTTCGGCTTCTTTTTGTATTTCCAACATGCGTTTTTGAGCCACTGATTGAGCTTCGCTGACTTCTTTTGCAAAAATTTGCTTGGCTTCTGCTGATTTAGACGAAGCCGCCTGCACTTGGGTAGTTGCTTCCTGTTTTGTTTTCACAATTTCATCAGCCGCTCTTTTGCGGGCTTCCGCCACATCTTTTACGGAAGTTGTTTTCATGCTATCCGCCGCAGCTTTTATCCGAGCGACATATTTTTGCAATTCTTCTTGCATTTTAGTCACCTCCGATGTTGCTTTTTCGCGAGCCGCAACCACTTCTTTTGTACTCATTTGACGAGTAGAGTCAATCACTACTTGAGCGCGCATTTTTTCATCGGCAACTTTTTTATTAGTCGCTTCAATTACTTCCGCTGCTTTTTTACGGGATTGAGCCACTTCTACAGCGGATGCTTCTTTTTGCTTGGCTACATTTTCCTTAATTTCAGCCACTTCCGAAGCGGCATTTTGAGAAACCATCGATTTTTCCTCCGCTGCTTTACGCTTTGCTTCAGCAAGGTCGAAAGCAATTTTTTGTCTTTCAAGCACCGCCCGTTCACGTGAGCGAGCGACAGAATCAGCCGATTCAATCTGCGCTTTAAGGATGACTTCGGCAGCCGTTTTTTTAGAAGTTGTGACTTCATCCACCGTTCTTTCACGCTCAACTTTGGCAGCAGTACGCGCATCTTCTACTATCTTCAAGGCTTCATGGCGGATTTTTGTCAACTCTGCCGTAGCACTTTCTCTGGCGGAGGCGACATCATCGGCATATTCCTGTTTGGCTTCGTCTAATTTTTCCTTAGTCGCTTTGATTTCAGATGCTGCTTTTTCACGTGCAGCAGCCACTTCTTTCGATGATTCGAGTTGAGCTTTTTGAACTTCGGCAGCCGCTCTTTCGCGAGCTTCTCCTACATTTTTGGCTAATTTATCCACCTCAACGCCCGCTTTCTTTTGGCTTTCGGTAATCATTGCAATATTTTGTCTATTGGCTGAATCAATCAACACCTGTGAACGTTGACGTGCTTCCACAACTTCTTTAGCAAATTCCGCTTTCTTTTGCTCTGCAAATTGCCTTGAAGACAGCACATCTTCTTGTATTTTTTGTTTATCCTTAGCCGCTTTATCTTTTTCTGCTTGTATTTCAGTCCGTATTTTATCTTTAGTATCAGCCAATTCTTTGCGTAGAGCAGCCAACTCTTGATCATTCAACTGATTAATGTCTGCTTTTCTAACCACTTGCGATGGGCTGCCGCCTGATACTGAGGGGTTCGCTGTAGCGGGATTTGCCGAAGGTTTGAAGCCACCAGTTTCAGTAC
Source organism: Saprospiraceae bacterium (assembly GCA_043747725.1). GTDB lineage: Bacteria > Bacteroidota > Bacteroidia > Chitinophagales > Saprospiraceae > JAAFJT01. The sequence continues at coordinate 15,121 of JAYTON010000445.1, read as the reverse complement.
TGACCGTTACATTTTTCACCTTAGATTTATCAAGCGTTTGATTAAAACAAGTCGTGATATTTTTCAATTCCGCTTGGCGGTTGTCAGGAAGCGTAAATTTCCGCATTTCGTAAGTGGCTTTACTCAATATATGAATCGTCGTCACCGTATTTTCAGAAAACCATTGCATCGCCGCCATGTCCAATTGCAGCACATTCTGATAAGTCTTTGGACCTGTCAAATCACTCATATTCACGAAGCGATATGTTTTGCGGTTATTATTGGCATCGGCAAAAATGAGTTCATCACCTTGATTGAGTTCAATCGCATTTTTGGCTGTGACCCTTGCTTGAACGCCTTTTTCATCATTAAAAAATTCGACACTATAAGAGTAATCGCCGCGCAGAATCATAGTTGTAGTAGCTGACCTTAAAAAATGCGTATTGCCCACCACACGATTATCCAAAATAAGCGTACTACAGTTTTGAGCATTTATACTGAGGGGTAAGATCAGGAGCGTTATTAAAAAGAAGCCAATAAAAAGCTTGGTTAGCAGAGTTTTCATATAACTGAAGTTGAATTAAATAGAAAGTTTATATCAAAAATCGAGCGCATTTTTTCAAATGGGAAAGATTATTTTTTTAAACGCTTTTTTACTGTAAAATAATTTTTCCAAACAAACTTTTAACGAATAATAATCTTAAAGTTCATAATTTATTTCTAATTCACCAACTTACAAACCGCAAAATGTAAAATATTAAATTTAAAATGTAAAGGTGTCAGTTTTAAGCACTTCATGATTTTTTATTTTTTATTTTATTGAAATTCCTGCCCAATCTTTTTCTTAAAATTTAAATCTGATTTTACTTTATACCTTTAAAATAATTTCTTAAAAACCTTTGTGATTTATATATAAAATGGCGAAAATTCGCTACTCTTGTTCCTCTTTTTAATTTTCCATTTTCTAAGCTACATTTTGCGGTTTCCTAATCTAAAATTACAACCATGTCATTCAAAGGAAAAACAGTATTTATTACAGGTGCGAGTAGAGGCATCGGACTCGCCATCGGCAAACGCTTGGCTCAAGAAGGTGCTAATATAGTCATCGCTGCTAAAACGGCTGAAGCACACCCTAAGCTGCCGGGCACTATCTATTCAGCCGCTCAAGAAATAGAGGCAGCCGGAGGTAAAGCCCTACCTGTTATTTGTGATATTAGATTTGAAGAACAAGTACAAGAGGCTGTCAATCAAGCTGTTACGACATTTGGCGGTATTGATATTCTCATCAATAATGCCTCCGCTATATCGCTCACAGGTACACTACAAACGGATATGAAACGCTATGATTTGATGCATTCTATCAATACACGAGGGACATTTTTAGTGTCAAAAATATGCTTACCACATCTTTTGAAAGCTGAAAACCCGCATGTTTTAAACCTATCGCCCCCCCTCAGTATGAAGCAGCATTGGTTTCAAAATCATGTCGCCTACACGATGGCGAAGTACGGCATGAGCATGTGCGTGCTTGGCATGGCAGCCGAATTTGAAGGGCAAGTGGCGTTCAATGCCCTCTGGCCCCGCACCTCTATCGCTACCGCAGCCGTTCAAAATATACTTGGCGGCGATGATATGGTAGCGCATAGCCGTACGCCTGAGATACTGGCGGATGCTGCGTATTGTATTCTAACAAGAAATTATAAAATCTGCACCGGCAACTTTTTTATTGACGACGAACTGCTCAATACTGAGGGGGTCACTGATTTTAGCCAGTACGCCGTTACGCCAGGCATGAATGATGCAGACCTGTTTGTTGATTTTTTTGTTGATTAAAATATTGATTATCAATCGTTTATAAATTATAAAAATGAATTTTAAAGATAAAAAAGTGTGGATAACAGGTGCATCATCGGGCATCGGTGAACAAATCGCTTACGTCTTCGCCCGCGAGGGTGCACATCTCATTCTTTCTGCTCGAAATAAAGCAGAGTTGGAGCGCGTCAAAAATGCCTGTGCAAATGCTTCAAAAGTGGATGTTGTGATATTGGATATTGCCAATCATGCCGATATTTTTACCATCGCCAAAGATGTGATTGCCAAAGTAGGAGCGATAGACGTATTGGTGAATAATGCAGGCATCAGTCAACGCTCTTTGACAAAAGACACTGATTTTGAAGTAGATACGCATATCGTTAATGTTGATTTGTTAGGGACAATAGCGATGACTAAAGCTGTTTTACCGACAATGCTCGCTCAAAAATCAGGTCAAATCATTGTCATTTCCAGTTTGATGGGCAAATTTGGTGCGCCGATGCGCTCAACCTATGCCGCCGCCAAACATGGTCTTCATGGCTTTTTCGACACCCTCCGCGCAGAACTTTTTGACGATAATATTCAAGTTTTGATGGTCTGCCCAGGCTTTATCCGCACCAATATTTCCCTCAACGCCGTCACCGCCGATGGCTCCAAACAAGGCACGATGGACGATGCTACAGGCAAAGGCATTGACCCCTCAGTATTGGCAGCTAAAATTTTAAAAGCATTGAAAAATGGAAAAGAGGAAATATACGTGGGTGGACGTGAAGTGATGGGTATTTATCTAAAACGCTTTTTCCCGCGCATTTTGTCGAGGGTGGTGCGGAAGGCGAAGACTACTTAATGGAGGAACTTCAACGTAAGTGTATTTTCTTATAATTAAAGATAATGTTTTACAAAACGTACACTTTTTTTTTACAAAATGTGTAATTTTTTTACAAAAATTCAATAAAACATACTATATTTGTCATGGTAATTATAGCAAAATCTGCTTTAACACGATTTGCAGTAAAACATACTGATACACTCGTTGCTTTAATGGAATGGTACGACATTGTTTCAGAAGCAGATTGGTCAAATGTGAATGAAGTGAAACACACTTTTAATAGTGCCGATTATGTAGGCAATGAGCATATGGTTTTTAACATAAAAGGAAATCGTTATCGCCTTGTAGCTTCAGTTATTTTCAGTATTCGTACTGTTTATATAAAATTTATAGGCACGCACGCCGAGTATGATAAAATTGATGTAGAAACAATTGAATTTAAACAATGAAAATCAATACAGAATTAGAGTTAAAAGCAGCTTTCAAAACTTTAGATAAATTGATAGCTGAAATGGGTGATGATGCAGAGAAACAAGCTCAAGCCAAATCATTAGCGGAAGCCATTCAAGGCTATGAAAAAGAATATGTATCCTTTCCATTACCTACAACGCTTATTGGGATGATTGAATTAAAAATGTATGAAATGAAACTCAAACAGCGTGATTTAGCTGCTATTTTAGGCATAGAAAGTTCTCGCGTTTCCGAATATTTAAACGGCAAAAGAAAAATTAACTTAGAAATTGCTAAAAAAATTCATGAAAAACTGGGAATAGACGGCAATTTTATATTGAAATCTGTTTGATAGTTTAAATTTCCACCCCCTCAGTATCTCAAAGGGAAATACTGAGGGGTGCTGTTTATCCTCATTTTTTCATAAAAAACAAAGGCGAAGCCGTCAGTTTTATATTTTTTGAAGCGATAACTTCCGCTTTAAGCGTCTGCGAAAAATCCCATTGCATTATCGAAACTTGCTTCAAATTCAAGGCATCGGGGAAAGAAAATATAGCCGAAGCTGCTTCCGATTGATCTTTCAGCGTCTTTGCCCAAAGGCAATAAATGAGCGCATTGGTTTGAGGATTTTTAAAGGCTGCACCATCTATTTCAAGGGGTAATTTGAGTTTTTGAGTTTCCACAGCATCATATTTGTAGCCATAAAGTATTTTTGAAATCGTGTGATATGCCACGCCCGTAGGCGTCAAAGGCGATGTATAAACTTTTTCCCCTTCCAATTTTTGATACAAACCCATCATATCAAATTCATTCCGCGTGTCTTTTTCGAGAGTCAATTCACCAAGCGAATAGATGTGAAATTGGAGCAAACCCTGCTCTTGCGATTTGACGGCGGCTTTCACGATAAAATTGCGTTGCGCTTCATAACTGCCCATATATTCACCCACTGCTTTAGCTGGAATATTACATTCAGTTATCATAAAATGCTTTTTTGGAAATTGGGAATTATTGTAGCCAAACTTATTTAACACCTCATCAAAAGCAGTTTTTCGCTTAAAAATACCTGCAACTGCCTTATCTGAATGTCGATTGTATTGAAATCCGCTGATTTTATCGCTCCATTCTCGAACTGAATTGTCGATATGCGGATACGAATGATAGCTCAAAACGTCGAAATATGCCCCGCCTTTGAGCGGATACTGAGGGGTAACGCTGCCATCGCTTGGGTTATCAGTTTGGCGTAAAATGACGTCCAAAAAGCTTGGAAATCCAATGCCGCCTGTGCAGACATACGCATCCGGGTCAATGGATTTGATGACTTCATAACTGATGCGCATCATGCGGATATAGTGCTGAACGGGTGCGTGCAAGGCATATTCACAAGGGTCGGGATTGGTATTCCACCAAGCACCGGGTAAGCCGGGTGCCATCTCGGTTTTGAACGTGGTGCCGAAATCCGGTTCATTCCAAATTTCCCAAAATTTAACGCTATTTTTGAAACGAGTGACTGTTTTATACACGAAAAGTGCGTAGTAATTTTTATCATTCACAGGCGTACCATTCTCTCCTTTATCCCAAATCGGTTCGTACATATTGGCAAAAAGGACGGAAGTATCCTTGCCACAATACACTGTTTTATCGCGGTGTTCGGGCGAAGGAAAACCGATAAAACAGACGTTTTCGTTCATCCCTAAATCGCTATAATGCTTGAATGCATTGTCTCTAATATTATATCCCCAAAACTCAGCAAAAAACTCAAAAAAGCCCGGGCGCAATGAATTAATGCCCGCTTTAGCAGCAATATCAGCCAATTGTTCATCTGTGTAAGGAGAATAATAGCCCATATTTGAGCCATATCGAAAGACGCCGTTATAGGGTTTGACGTAATCATTAGCCGTTTTTTGATTGGTTGGAATTTGCGAAAAGGTGCAGCTTGCGAAGGTGATATTGATTAAAATAATTAGACAAATGTTTCTCATAAAGTTTGTTTTAAATTGAAAATTAGATACAAAGTTAGGAGAAAATGATACCATTTTTATATAAAACTATCAAATCTTTCGCTTTATTATCAGCAAAGATTGCTTGCATTTTACCTGTTGTAAATGCCATTTCCACACTCTGACCTTGTGCTAAACCAAAATAAAAACCAGTGGCAAAAGCGATAGCCGTAGAGTCTCCTATAGCCCGAGAAGTGCCGACAACATATGGAACGTATTTACCTACCACTTTAGCTTGCGATTCAGAATGGCAGCTATTAAAAACAATGGCTTCCAAAGGGATATGCAGAGACTCAACTGCCATATGAAAAACATATTCGAGGGCGTCGTCGTCTATAATTTTCATGCCGCGCATGTCTTCATCAAAGACAACAATCCCGCCTGTTTTGTCATCATCTTTCGGCATCGAAAAACCGACAATGCCGCGTCCATATACAGTTGTTTTATCGCTTGATGTATCTGTTTCGGGGTCTTTGCCATGCCCTGAAAAATGGATAATATTAGGGCGATATTGGACTATTAATTCTGGAATATCAGTCGCACTAACAAATTTTTCAGTTGGGAAATTGAATTTCCCATTCAGTTTTGTAGCGATTCTGCTATGCTCTATTTCGAGTTGAAGTTGCGATGTGCCAGATGGATTTGAACCCATAAAAAGGATGGTTTTGATGGCGTTTGGTAGTGCTTCAGTAGGCATAAAAGCCATTGGTGCAGGCTTGAAATTAACTGCTTCAACCACACCCCCCTCAATAATTACGGTCACTGTTTCGTCCAAAACCATTTCTTTGCGACGATCTTTTTCGTTGATGCGTTCGATGATAGCAACTTTTAATAATAATTTATAACTGCCTGATTTTAAAGGTTTTACATAAAATTGCCATTCCGTAAAATCACCTTTTAAAAGTATTTGTTCTTTAGAATTAACGGATTGAATTTCAAATGCTTTGCCGGTTCCTAACTCCATCAACTCGACTTCCATGACCTCTGAAACCGTAATATCTTTTGTTTTTTCTTCTTCAAATTTTTCACCCTCCTGCTTCAACATTTTTTTATCAAAAGCAATGCGCACAATACATTTTGTCTCGATATTCAAAGACATTTTTGTAGGAATGCTGTATAAAATGCCGCCTTTGGGTTGTGTCTGAGGAACTGCTGGAGCTTGAGCAGGGATAGGCGCCGAAGCGGCAGATGCAGGTCGATCTATTTCAGTTTCTAAATCTACATTTTCTGCTTCAAAAACCGCACTCTTTTCGGGCTGATAAGCAAATTCATCCGATGGTTCTGCACCGCTTGTTGGAGAGTGATGCGGCACATAAATATCTGACGCTCTTGGCGGCTGAGCACTTTTTGGTTCGGGTATCTGATTTAAAATATCTAAGATTTTATCAACCATTTGCTTGCGAATAACATGTGCATCTTTTTTAGAAATTATACCCTTAATTTCTTTCATTTTGAGAGATTCAAAATCAGATTTTATAGAAATCATTAATTCGATAAAATGCTGTTTATAGTTTTCATAAGCCCAATTTTCAAGCATCTCAATGGCTTCATCGAGCTTCTCTTGGCTGATAAGTTGTTTAATAGCTTCTTTTAGTTCTTTGACTGTCATGTTGATATTTTATTTATTCCCCAATATCGGTTTTTTTTTATATTTTTCAAAATTATAGTTTATTGATCATCCCTCAGTATTTTGAAAGGAAATACTATGAATTTCTTAACTTTATCAATTTTAAAGATTTAAAATGATTGCCTTTGGTTTCAAGTTTTATGAAAAATACTGAGGGGGTAAACAATCTCAAATTTTCAACATAACCATAATACAATGTCGAAAATCAATTTAGTTCTTTCAGGTGGTGGAGCGCGAGGAATAGCTCATTTAGGCGTTATCAAAGCCCTTTTGGAATATCGAATAGAGATTAATCAAATAGCGGGGGTGAGTGCGGGCAGTATTATGGGTGCTTTGATAGCAGATGGCTATTCGCCTGACGATGCTTTGAAAATAATATGCGAGCAACGGCTTTTTTCATTATTTCGTCCTATTTTTCGGCGCGGGTTTTTTAGTATGCACGGTTTAGAAAAGGGCTTAAACAAATACATTAAACACAAAACCTTTGAATCGTTGGAAATTCCGTTGACCATTTTCGCTACATGTGTTCAGAATGGGCAGTTGGTGGCTTTTGATAAAGGCGATATTGTGAAGCCTATTATTGCATCTTCTTCGATTCCGGGCTTGTTTGAACCGATGGTTATTGATGGAAAACAGTACATAGACGGTGGTGTTATCAATAATTTGCCCATCGAACCTTTCATGGATTTGCCTATGCCACTTGTAGCCGTGCACGTCAATCCGCCCTATATTTCTCATAATCTTAATTCGACGATGAAAGTAATGAGCCGCGTAGTAGAGCTGATTGCTTATAGATCTATCGAAAGTAGAAAATTTAAAACGTCGCTACTCATAGAACCGCCGCGCTTGAAAATGTTTGGTATTCATGATTTGAAACGAGCTAAAGAGATTTTTCAAGTCGGTTATGACTATACAAAAACGTTAGAAAAAGAAATTTTGACATTGGTTTGAGCCTCAAGTTTAGTAAAATGATTTTAAATTGAAATATTATGTTTTTATAAAAAAAAATGATATTTCAATTGAAAATTCTTTGGCAATACTTTAATTCGTCAACAGATGTTTTAACATTAAATTTTTGTAAATTTTTAATTGGAAAAATATTATGCTTTTATTTTTCAGAAATAATGCTTAAATTTGAGGCATAACCGACAATTGACAAATTTTAATTTTCGAACCTTTTTTTCCAAACCATTAAAAAATTTTGAATCATGGAAATGGAATGGCGGAGGCTCAACGGTCAGAGAATAGAGTTGCCTATAAAAGATGCCGTTGAGCGAACCATAATCGAGGAAACCTCGTTAGGCAACCGTTTGAAAGTTTGTATTGGAACCGATTCGCAGGTGCGGGGTGAAGAAATTCATTTTGCTACCGTGATTGTTTTCCTACGCGAGCGCAAAGGTGGATTTATGTTTATCCATCAAGAACTCAGTAAAAAAACCATGAGTTTGCGTGAGCGTATGATCACAGAGGTTGGCAAATCGGTAGATGTCGCTTATGCTTTATGCGGCATTTTGGACAAGCATGATGTTGAGCTTGAGGTACATGCTGACATCAATACCGACCCTTATTTTCAATCCAATATCGCGTTGCGAGAAGCGATGGGTTACATTTTAGGGATGGGTTTTGTTTTTAAAGCCAAACCCGATGCTTTTGCTTCATCGAATTGCGCCGACAAAGTGGTGTAAGCCATTTATCCAACAGAGAGTCATTTTACCAAACCATACAGCCATTCTGACATTCTCGGGATGGCTTTTTCGTTTTAGATAAATAATTGTAAAAATCATTAACAGTTTTCAGATATTTGCTGATTAAACGTATTGGAATACGGATGACTCGGATTCGGCTTATTTCGCTGAATTTTTCAACTCATAATTCATAATTCTCAACTCATAACTATTTCATGATTCAAATATTTGTCACGGGCGGTACCTTCGATAAGGAATATAATTACATCACGGGCGAGTTATTTTTTAAAGATACGCACCTCAAAGAAATGCTCGTGCGCGGACGTTGCACGATTGACTTCGATGTGAAAACGCTGATGATGATTGACAGCCTCAAAATGACCGATGCCGACCGCCAAATTATTGCCTATAATTGTCGTCAAAATGCATCGGATAAGATTATTTTGACACATGGCACCGATACAATGGTGCATACGGCGAGCATCTTAGCGGCTGAAAATATTGATAAAACCATTGTCCTCACTGGTGCGATGATTCCTTACGCCTTTGGTACGTCGAGCGATGGATTTTTCAACCTCGGCTCGGCTTTGGCGTTTGTTCAGACGCTGCCGCATGGCGTGTATGTGGTGATGAACGGGCGATATTTTGATTGGAATAAAGTAAAAAAGAATACTCAAACAAGTAATTTTGAGGAGATTTGAATTATAGAATCATGGAATTTATAGGACTTTTATTCGAAATTTTATTCTTGCTTTTGGGCGTTTTCGTCTATCGGCTCTCAGCAGGTAAGATGAAAGTGCATGAGATGCAACGCCCGGCGATGGAGCGCTTTATCAAAGAAAACGGCAGTATTATGCGCCTACTCAGCTTGGCTTTGATTGCTATTATGACCGTCGAAGTGCTATTGCATATTTTTCAAATGTTTAAAAAATAAAATTTATAAAACAGTGTAAAAGAACATTCTAAACTTTAATGTCTAACTCTCTAATGTCTAACATTCTAATGTCTAACATTCTAATATCTATTATCAATTATGCCTATTTCTTTTGATGATTTTATGAAAGTGGAAATGCACGTCGGCACTATTACGACGGTTGAAGATTTCCCTCAAGCCCGCAAACCGGCTTATAAATTGACCATTGATTTCGGCGACACCATCGGCATCAAACGTTCCTCCGCTCAGATTGTGACGCTCTACCAACCGGCGGATTTAGTCGGGCGACAAATTATAGCGGTCACTAACTTTCCACCACGCCAAATTGCCAATTTTTTCAGCGAAGTTTTAGTCTTGGGTAGCGTGGATACTGAGGGGGTAGTCACGCTGTTGACGCCTGAGCGCGGGGTTGTGAATGGGTTGCGGATAGGGTGACAATTAGATGTTTATAGAATTGTTAAATTTCAAAAAAAATTATCACTATGAAAAAAATACTCCTATTTAACCTATTCATTTTCAATGCTGTAATCGCTTTTTCTCAACTAACGATTAAAGTGAAAACCATTCCTGCTAATACGCCGATTGAGGATAAAATCCATATTGCAGGCACGTTCAATAATTGGAATCCAAGCGATACGGCGATGATTTTGAAGAAGCAAACTGATGGCTCTTATCTCATCGTTTTGACCCCCTCAGTAGGGACGCATAAATTTAAGTTTACACGCGGCTCGTGGGCAACTGTGGAAGGCACAGCGCAAGGAGGCTTCGTGCCTGATAGGGTTTTGGATTATAATGGAACAGCCACGACTGTCGAACTGAACATTGCAGGATGGGAAGGTCAAAGTAACCAAACGAGCACGGCGGCGGCGAATGTGAAAATTATCAGCAACACTTTTCAGATACCGCAATTGGGGCGCACACGCCGTGTCTGGATTTACCTACCCCCTCAGTATCAGACGGATTCGACGAAGCGTTTTCCGGTTTTATATATGCAGGATGGGCAAAATCTGTTTGATAAAACGACGAGTTTTTCGGGCGAATGGGAGGTGGATGAAACCCTTAATCGGCTGGCTCAACAAGGGGATAAAGGCTGTATTGTGGTTGGGATTGACAATGGAGGAGCAAGCCGTTTGAATGAGTATTCGCCTTGGATGAATGCCCGTTATGGGGGTGGAGAAGGGACTTTATATGCCAAATTTATGGTCGAAACGCTCAAGCCGTATATTGATGCGCAGTTCCGCACGAAACCTGATAGGCTCAATACAGCGGTGGGTGGCAGTTCGATGGGTGGCTTGATTGCGATGTATGCGGCGGTAGAGTATCAAGATGTTTTTAGTAAGGCGTTGATATTTTCACCTGCTTTTTGGTTCAATGATTCGAGTTATACGCATGTGGTTTTGAAGGGCAATCGGCAGCCGATGCGGTACTATTTGCTGGCAGGTCAGTTGGAGGACAATGGCTCGGTGGTGCAAGATTTGAATAAAATGGAAAAGATGTTTTTAGGTATTGGACTGATGACGAAAATTAATTATTTGATAGTGCCAAAAGCGGATGGTCAACACACTGAATGGTTCTGGGCGCGTGAATTTGGAGATGCTTACAAGTGGCTTTTTGCTGAAAATACCACTTCTGTCACAGAGAACGGAGCGCAGCAAGAGGGGGTAGATGTGAGCGATAAAATCAAGATTTTTCCTAATCCGACAGATAGTGTTTTAAATTTGGAGACGAGTGAAAATCTAAAATATGTGAATCTCTTGATTTATGATATATTGGGCAGATTGATGCATATTCAACCGTATAAAAAATCGGATATTAATGTAAACTATTTAAAATCAGGCAGTTATGTTTTAATGGGTATGAAAGGTAAGACTGTTTTATTTTCAAAAAAATTCATAAAAACATAACAGGCAACCAATATTATATAACGAAAAAGCGTTTTAAAGTGTCTATATATTGAGTATTATAAGACTTTTTTATTTTGGGAAAATAGATATTCTTTTCAAAATAAAATTTTTTCACATAAGATAAAATTAAGTTTTTTCAATGAAATTACAGCATAAGATGGACAAACATCTTATCTTTGACCACTTAAAAGTTAACGATTTTAAGCAAACATGAACATTCTCTTGAAAACTTCATTTTTAATCTTCCTTTTTTTCACTTCTTTTCTAACCATCACCCTTGCCCAACCGACGGTGGAATGGGACAAAACCTTTGGTGGTAATAAATATGAAGCCTTGAATGGTGCTATAAAAACTCAAGATGAGGGGTTTTTACTTTTTGGTGGCAGCTCTTCCGACAAAAGCGGTGAGGTGAGCGAAGATGGTTTTGGCAACAGCGATTTTTGGATAGTGCGCATGGATAGTAGTGGCAATAAACTTTGGGATAAAAGATTTGGCGGTTCAGAATTAGATTGGTGCTTCAAAGTATTGCAAAATACTGAGGGGTATTTGCTCATTGGAGAGAGTAATTCAGGCATTGGAGGCAATAAAACGACAAGCAATCAAGGACTTTCTGACGTTTGGATTGTACAAATCAGACCTGATGGTTCAAAAGTTTGGGAAAAAAGATATGGTGGCAGTGGACGAGATCAACCATACAATGCTATCAAAACAAAGGATAACGAATACTATATTGCCTGCCATTCCAATTCGCCTGCTGATGGCGATAAAACGGCTCCAAATAATGGTGATTTGGACATTTGGGTATTGAAATTAGACCAAAACGGTAATAAAGTTTGGGATAAAACCTTTGGCGGCAGTGGCTCAGATGATTATCCAACAGCATTTTCAACGACTCAAGATGGAAATTTTATTATAGCTTGCGGCAGTGCTTCAGGCTTCAATGGCGATAAAACGACTAATCAACAAGGCATAAAAGATTATTGGGTGATTAAATTTTCACCTGATGGTCAAAAAATTTGGGATAAGAGCTTTGGCGGCAGCAATACAGAAGCACCTTACGACATTCAAGAGTTGATGGATGGTTCGTTTATTATTGCGGGCAATAGTGCGTCGCAGCCGGGTGGTGAAAAAAGTGCACCTAACTATGGTGAGACAGATTATTGGCTCGTCAAAATTGATAGCAAAGGGAATAAGATTTGGGATAAAACATTTGGTGGCTCCAGTTACGACTTTGCATATTCTATTGATCAAAATAAAACAGGCTATTTTTTAGTGGCTGGCGCTTCAATTTCTCCTCCAAGTGGCAATAAAGAAGATACTCTTAAAACAGATAAATCTTATGATTTTTGGATATTGTATTTGGATGAAGAAGGCAATAAAATTTGGGAAAAAGATATTGGCGGAAACAAAAATGATGTTCCTTTTGAAATGGTGAAATTCAAGGACGGGGCATATTTAGTATGCGGGGGCTCTAATTCCAATAAAAGTTTCGACAAATCCGACGATTCGCGCAATCCGCTGATACCTGAAGCCGACGATTTTTGGGCTGTCAAAATCAATTGCATTTCTGAACTCCATATAGGCAATGATACCCTCGTGTGTAAATTGGAACCCGTTACTTTTGATGCCCGAATTCCCAATTGTCGAAACTGTCTTTATAAATGGAGCACGGGCGAAACCACGCCTTTGGTGACCGTCAATCCCACTAAGACCACTCAGTATTCCGTAAAAGTTACCTTCAATAATGCATGTGAAATCAAAGATAGGGTTGAAGTTTTCATTATTCCCTCACCCGATACGATAGCTTTTGTCGTAACGCCGCCCCGATGTCATGATGGAAAAGACGGCATTATTGCGGTCGATAGCATCGTAGGTGGTACACCGCCTTATAGTTTAGTTATAGGGTCTGATACTTTGCGACAGAAAATTTTTATTGATAAACTGAAAGCAGGTAATTATTCAATTACATTAATCGATAAAAATAAATGCAAATTAGAATCCATCCTGAGTGTTCTCAATCCGACACCTTTTACCCTCATGATATCTCCGAGCCTTGAAATTCCGCTGGGCGATAGCTTTCATCTTTGGGTAGCTCCTAATCATCCTTTGGATACTTTTTTTTGGAGTAATCGTACTATTCGGACTTTGGATACTTTTATGAAACCTTTTGATTCCGAAACTTATGGCATAACCGCCATAGATAAATACGGCTGTACCCAAACAGCTTCCACGCAAGTCGTTATCAAACGTGACAATCTATTTTTCGCACCGCAAGCCTTTTCTCCAAATGGCGATAAAACCAATGATTATTACCAAATTTATGGCAGCAAAACTGTTGTTAATATTGATAATTTAAAAATTTTCAGCCGTTGGGGTGAAATGATGTATGCCACCGACCGCATATTCCCCGCCGCATCCGAGCAAGACGGTTGGGATGGGCGTTTTAGAGGGCGCGAAGCCTTGCCCGGTGTGTATATTTATATCGCCGAAGTGATTTATATTGATGGCAGAAAGGAGCGCATTAAAGGAGAATTGATGCTTGCCAGATGAGACGATAGATATTTAGATGTTAGATTTTAGACCATTAAAGCATTGACAATCAACGTTTTATGGAAATATAAAACTTCGTTTATTTATATTCCTCTACTTCGTTTTTTTTCTTATTTTTACAACTTAAATCAATTTTATCTCACATCATCATAAACGAATCTCCAGTATGTTTATCCACCATGTATTTTTTACTTTAAAAAATCCTGACAGTGTTGCTGACCGCGAAGCATTGATTGCAGGCTTAAACGGTATGCGCTCAATTCCTGAATTCAGAACAATTCACATCGGCGTACCAGCTTCTACCAATCGGGACGTGATTGACAGGTCATATTCCGTATCATGGCTACTTATATTTGATAATTTAGAAGATGAAGAACTGTATCAAGTCCATCCATTACATAAAAAATTTGTAGAAACCTGTTCGCATTTATGGGAAAAAGTAGTGGTTTATGATTCTGAAAATGCTTGATAAAAATAAAAAAGCGACCCCTCAGTATGGAGTCGCTTTTTTCATTATTTATACAGATAGCTATGCCATTGCAACACCCGAATTTACTTCCGCCATCATACCATTCAAATGCTCTTCTCTCACTTCTTTTTCACGGTCAGCGATGGAGATAAAACGGCGATAAAGGTCTTCCATATCGTATTTATTGACATCTACACCTATTTTTTGTAGGCGATAGCGCAAAGCAGCCCGTCCGCTACGCGCTGTGAGAACAATGCTCGACTCTTGAACGCCGACCTCAGCTGGGTCAATAATTTCGTAATTTTCACGATTTTTAATTACGCCATCTTGATGAATGCCCGATGAATGCGCGAAGGCATTAGCGCCCACAATCGCTTTATTCGGCTGCACCATCATCCGCATTTTTTCAGAAACCAAACGGCTAATCGGGTAGAGCTGATGCGTTTGAATATCGGTATAGAGTCCTAAAGCGCTGTGCTGACGCATCACCATCACCACTTCTTCAAGGCTCGTATTGCCCGCCCGCTCGCCAATGCCGTTGATAGTACATTCTATTTGACGCGCGCCATTTGTGGCTGCGGCAATTGAATTGGCAGTTGCCAAGCCCAAATCATTGTGGCAATGCGCTGAAATAGTCGCTTTGTGAATGTTAGGTACATTATCTACGAGGTATTTTATCAATTTGCCGTACATATCAGGTAAACAATAGCCCGTCGTATCTGGAATATTAACGACAGTTGCACCTGCTTTAATAACGGCTTCTACGACCCGCGCCAAATATTCAGGGTCAGAACGCCCTGCATCTTCGCAGAAAAATTCAACGTCTTCAACGTGTTTTTTTGCGTATTTTGTAGCACGGACGGCACGCAATAGCATTTCGTCACG
>JAYTON010000444.1:0-1681 GCA_043747725.1 Saprospiraceae bacterium | reverse complement strand
GAAGAGCGAAATCGAGGCACGGCTAAAACGTATGATGCCCTCGGACTACCGGAATATGAAGCGATTGAGGCTTTTAAGCGGTGGTATTTTTAGATTTTTAGATTTAAAAAAGCCTTCTCCAATCATTTTTGGGAAGGCTTTTTTATCTTAGTAAATTCTATATTTTCTGGCAAATTTGCAATCCAATTGCAAATTTGCCAGAAAATTCAATCAAAATCACCCCATTTTTTATCCCCCTCAGTAGGCGCAACTTTTTCTATACGCTTACGCAAATTCTCCAACTTGTGTAAAAATGGTTGTTCCAAAGGTTCAAATATATTTTTGAACAGTTTTTTGATGGTATCAATAACAGCTTCGCGCAACACAGGCAATTGACGAAAATCTTCTACTGATTTATGGGCTACTAAATGCGCCCGTTTGGTGGCTTCAAATTGCTTCGTCACAAGCACTATGGCACGCTCCGTGACTAAGGGGTCTTGCTCAACGAGGAGGCGAATTTGATTATTAATAGCGTTGAACATTTCTGCTTTTACGCCTTCATATTCATTGTAAAGTGCTGTCAATTGCTCTTGTTGAGCGCGTTTTTGGGCTTGATTTTGAGCCTGTTTGGTGGCATTGAGTTGTTTATCAGTTTTGAAGCCCTTCGTCAAGGCTTCCAAAAAAATACCTGCAGGATTGTTTGCTTTGCCCTCTTTTATTTTTTCTTTGGTAAAAATGATGGCTGTTTCAGCATCTGCTGCGGCTTTGCCTTTCATCCGCTTCAAAAATTCCGTTTTCGACACGTTCCATTCAGTATTTACCCGTTCAAAAAGGAACTCTAAATCGTCCATTGGCTTTTCCCCTACTCCCTCCTGACGCATTCCACTCGCATTGACAATCCCTTCGGGCGTATAAACCGCTTCAGCATCTGATAAATCCTCTGATGGGGTTGTGTTATTGCGTTTGATGGTGAAAAGTATCTCATCTACTTTACGGCTCTTTTTTATTTCTCGATAATCAAAAGAAATATCGCAGTATTTTTCTAAGTCTTCCTTCGAGCGGTCAATCACATAGCGGCGAAAATCTGCGTACAATTTATATTTATCGCCCAATTCCAAGACCGTTTTCAAGTATTCCACCTCGAGTCGCACTTCTCCTTGATATTCATAACTTTTCAAGATTTCAAACATGCGAATCGAATGAGTGCTTTGCAAACCGACAATATTGTGCAAATCATATTTTGAAAACCGCCTTTTCAGCTCCAAAAGATGGGGTTTGAGGTCGTCGTTAAATTTAAATTCAATGTAGGCATTATCTTTTTCACGGTCTTCTGGTTTGGTGTAACCCGTTATGATGCGCATTTCGCCGTATCGCTGATGTCCTTCTTCTGAGATGTAGGGAATTTTGAGCGAAAGATTATACAATTGCTTCGGAATATTGGTGATAATATCGTACACCTCTTTGCCATCGCCGGCGTTGAAAAAGCGAATCAAATCCGAAATATAGACGCGCTGCATCTTGAATTCCCGCGCATCTTTATCTATTTGGCTGACAAAATAATTAAAAACCCGCTTTTGCCAAAGCGAAAAATTATATTTAGCCAAGACGAGGTCATTCGAGGTGACAACGAGCGATGAACTGAGCGCAATGGTATTTTTAAGAGACTTTTTTGACATAAATCAAATATGAGTAATTTACGGAA
>JAYTON010000443.1:0-4853 GCA_043747725.1 Saprospiraceae bacterium | reverse complement strand
TTCCGTAAGATTTATGAGAACAATTATCAGTTAATGAATGGCTTGCTTGTCTCGGGCGTAGCCGTTCCCGATGCTTATAAAAGTGCCATTCAATACGTGTTGAACAGTGATTTGAAAAACTTTTTCAAAGGAGATTCATTAGAAATCAATCAATTAAATAAAACTCTAAACGAATTTCAGAAGTGGAATATCAATTTTACGGACGAAAATGCTTTCAAATTGGCAGCGAGTGAGCGTATTTTTGATGAGATAAAGAAAATTGATAAAATAGGCTTACCCCTCAGTAGAGTGCAGGCGTTGAATGAGGTATTGAATATTCTGAATCAGATGAAAATAAAGCCTAATGTTTGGAAAAGCCAAACGCTTTACTTCGATATGTTGAGTCAATTCGAATCGCGAGTAAGGATGTATCCAAGCCCCGAGTGGAAGCAGGTATTCTTAAAATTAGGTGATTTGCTGAATGTAAAAACCGTTCATTCGGTATTCGTATAAAATAAATAGAGAGCTGGTTTTTTTGAAGTCAGCTCTTTTCGTTTCTACCAAAAAAAAATCCGCAAACGTATAAACGTATTGCGGATTTACTTTTGCATCAAACCAATCACATGAAAAAAAATCTAACTAGGTTTTTAGTTGTGCTGTAAGGGAAGGATTCGAACCTCCACGGAGCGGTTAGCTGCAAGACAGAGTGCGCGCGCTGGTGGTCAACCCCCAAAATACCTCGCGTTTATCCCGTTATCCCCACCCCCGAGACAAGGGGGCATGGCTGCCAATTTCAACACCTCACAATTTCAAAAAATAACACATTTTAATCATCGAATTTTAAATATACTCTAAAATTGACAATTAAAATTTCGCTGTAAGGGAAGGATTCGAACCTCCACGGGGCGGTTAGTTCCGATTTCTCGGTTTTATCCCGTCCTCCCCACCCTCGAGACAAGAGGGCATGGCTGCCAATTTCAACACCTCACAATTTTTAGTTTTATTCCTGATCAGTCATTAATTTCACGCTTCCTTTGAAGCGATTTAATTAATTTTGATGAAACAAAGATAAAGGCATTTTCAATAAACCACCTAATTTTTTATCAATATTTCAATAGTTCGTTTGAATATTTACATAATTTACAAAATAATAATTATTTAAATAAAAATTTCGCAAAAATGACTGAATTTTAAACCCTATTTTTACAAATTTGTAAACATTCGCCCATTTTTTAAATTTTTGATACTATTTCAATACATTTATTAATAAAATTGCAAAAAATAAAAACTTTGGATTCATTAATTGAAATTTTAGAAAAAAATAAAGATAAAGCCTATCCTGTTCTCGGCTCATTGTTTACAAAAGATAACTTTTGTGAAATTTCTCTCTCCGTTACCAATCCTTCAGACGCTGATGGGCTGCCTGAATGGAAGGGCTATGATGTGGCAACTTATAAAGGTTTAGAAAAATATGTAAAAAATGTTTTGACTACCAAGAATGCCAAAGTGGCGCATGGAGGCTATGGAGAGCATCGGGCTATTTACACATCGAGTGAGCATTTTAATAGCAAAGTTGAAGACCGTTGTATCCATTTGGGTATCGACCTTTGGGCGGATGCTGGTACGCCAGTTTTCGCACCACTCGACGGCACAATTCATAGCTTTCGATATAATAATCAAATATTAGATTATGGTGCTACGATTATTACGCAACATGAGTTAGTAGGCATACCTTTTTACTTGCTTTTTGGGCATTTATCCTTAAAATCGCTTCAAAATCGCTTCAAAAATGAAAAAATACTGAGGGGGTCTCCTTTTGCATGGTTGGGCAATCAGCATGAAAACGGGGGTTGGCTGCCGCATTTGCATCTACAATTAATCACCGATTTGATGGGTTGGGAAGGCGATTTTCCAGGTGTGGCTACGAAAGTTGAATCGCCACAACTGCTTGAAATATGCCCTTCGCCAGAGGTATTTTGTGGATATTAAAGCCCCCTAACCCCCAAAGGGGGAACATTTTGGAAGTAATCAAACCATAGAGCACTATTTTTAAATGCTTCCAAAATATTCCTCCTTTGGGGGTTAGGGGGCTTCTTCGTATTACTTACGAATCAAAGCACCCAACTTCGATTCATACGTTTTAATCAATTCATCCATTATTTTTTCAATCTCTTTTTCCTGCATTGTTTTTTCTTTATCTTCAAAAATGAAACTGACGGCATATGATTTTTTACCCACTCCCAACTTGTTTTCATCTTCAAAAATATCAAACAAATTCACATCTTTCAAGAGCTTTTTAGCCGTTTTAGTTGCTATTTGAGAGATGTCCGCAAACTTGGTCGGTTTATCCACAACGAGTGCAAGATCGCGTCGTACTGAGGGGTATCGGCTTACTTCCTCATAACCAATTTTTGTATTTTTCAAGGCTTTGATGAGATTATCCCATTGAAAATCAGCAAAATACACATCTTGTTTAACATCATGAGATTTACGTAGTTTAGGTTGAATTTTTCCAAACTCTACCAGAACCTGTATACCTCGATGATATCTCAAGCCATAAGATAACTGTCCGTTGGCTATTTCAGTCGCCTGATAACCACCGATACCTAAGCGTGTAAGAACTCTATCAACCAACGATTTTAAATTAAAAAAATCGGCTGCTGAGTTATTTTTAATGCGCCAACTTTCTCCCGAAATATTACCCGTCAGAGCAATCGATAAATGTTGTGTTTCGTCAAAACCATCACCATTTTTGAGGTAAGTTCTACCAAATTCAAATAAACGCAAGTCGCTCATTTGTCGGTTCTGATTGTGCACAATCATTTCGAGCGCGGAGACGAGCATGGTCGGGCGCATAATATCGAGATGCACATTTGATGTATTATTGATATACACAAGTTGCTCATTTTCAATTTCTAAGGTTGAATCAGTATAATATTTTGATTGACTCAAACTTAAACCCATGGCTTCATTGAAACCATTCGCAGCGAGAAAATCTGAAATAATATTGCGCAAACGGCTACGGTCAATGCGCTCGGTTTCCGTGATGGCGGATTTAATGGTTAAAGTAATAGGTACGTTGTTAAAGCCATGAATCCGCAATATTTCTTCAATGACATCAGCTTCACGTGTGACATCTACTTTATTGGTCGGAACAGAAACTAAAATTCCTTCATTATCTGAGGTCAAAACCCCCATTTCAAGCGCATCCAAAATAGTATGCACATATTGAGGTGCAAGTTCTTGACCAATAAGGCGATTGATATGCTTGTATTTTACTGCAACTTGTTGATTTTCAATAGGTTGTGGATATATATCAATCACATCTGATGCAATAGTACCACCTGCCAATTCTTTAATCAAAAGTGCAGCCCGCTTCATAGCGTAGAGCGTAATATTGGGGTCAGTGCCTTTTTCAAAAGTTTTAGCAGCGTCTGTCCTTATATTATGATGAAAAGAAGTGATGCGCAAACGCTTACCGTTGAAATGCGCCGATTCAAGGAAAATATTGGTGGTCGTACCCGATACCCCCTCAGTAGGGTTGCCGATGACGCCCGCTATACACATTCCCGTAGATGAGGCATCGCAAATCATCAAATCCGATGCTTGAAGCAAAAGGTCAACGTATTCGCCGCTTTCATTTTTCTTTAAGGATTTAAATTTTGTACCGACTGGCAGTGTTTTCACGATAATTTCGCTGCCTCCGATTTTATCGTAATCGAAAGCATGGAGTGGCTGACCCAATTCGTGGAGAACAAAATTGGTAGCATCCACCACATTATTAATGCTATTCACCCCAATCGCCGCAAGGCGTTTTTTCAACCATTCAGGCGATTCAGCGATTTTTAAACCTTTGATACAAACCCCCGAATAACGCGGACACCCCTCAGTATCTTCTACTTTTACGGCAATTTTCAAGTCATTATTATCCACTTTGAAAGCAGAAACGTCAGGCATTTTGACGCTACCGCCACCGCTGTGCACTTTCAAACGGGCAGCTAAATCTTTTGCAATGCCAGTAAAACTCATGGCATCTGATCGATTGGGCGTCAATCCTATTTCAATAATGGTATCTTTTTGAATTTTATCTGCATAAATGCCTCTTGAAAAAACTTCCATCGCAGGAGTACCGACTGGCGTATCGGTAGGCAGGATGATGATACCTGAATGGTCGGTGCCAATACCGAGTTCATCCTCCGCGCAAATCATGCCTTGCGAAACTGCGCCGCGTATTTTCCCTTCTTTAATTTTCAATTCTTTTCCATCAGAAAAATACAATATCGCCCCAATTGTTGCTACTGTAACTTTCTGACCTTTGGCTATATTGGGCGCACCGCAGACAATACTGAGGGGGTCGCCGTTGCCAATATCTACCTTCGTTATAGAGAGTTTATCCGCATCGGGATGTTTTTCACATTCTATAACTTGACCGACAACGACGCCTTCAAGGTTGTCTTTGATGCCGCCGATTTCCTCCATGCCTTCTACTTCGAGACCTAAATCGGTGAGTAATTCCGCAATTTTTTCAGGCGTTTCGTTGATATCGATATATTCTTTGAGCCAATTCAGGGAGATAGTCATATTTTATTTTTGATATTTTTAAAATTGAGGTGCAAATTTAAAGAAATTTCAATTCTAAAGTAAAGAATCTATATTTTCTACAAAATCACTTCATTCTCATTAAAATTTCATTGAAAAATGCCTTAAATCAAGGCAAAAAAAATCGTCCGAAAGCTACTGAAGCTCTCGGACGTTTGACATATTTGTATAAGAATTTGGCTCAATTATGCTTTCAAGTTGCTGCGTACCTTTGTGAAAAAACAAATGGTATTACAGATAAAAGATATAGTAGATGACCGCCTATGTTACGAAAA
>JAYTON010000442.1:0-1557 GCA_043747725.1 Saprospiraceae bacterium | reverse complement strand
CGTTGCTCCTGTGTAGTGACATAAGATAAGTTCTTTTTTACTAATTTATAAACAGTAGCAGTATTTATGGAATCACCTTTAGCGGTCAGAAAAAATTGGAGATTTTCAACAAAAGGGAAATTCATTTTACGTGTTTCTAAGTATCCCCTCAGTATTTCAGCCAATTTTGAACCGAAAGGAACCAATCGTTCTTTATTGCCTTTACCCAATACTTTCAATTGATTTTGAGCAAAATTCACGTTTTGAATAGTCAAACCCGTCACTTCCGAGCAGCGAATACCCGTTCCATAGATGGTTTCAATAACTGTACGTGCCAATACTGAGGGGTAGTCAACACCCCAATCCATTTGGTCAAGGAGTTGCTCCATTTTGCGTTCGGGAACGGATGAAGGAAGACGTTTGCCTGTTTTGGGGTTGGTCACTTTTGCCATTGGGTTGGCAGGGATAAAGCCTCTTTTTTGTAGAAGTTTGAAATAAGTTTTCAGGCAGGAAAGCCTTCTATTGACGCTGCGAGCAGCTATTTCATCACTCATTTGAGCAACAATCCATGCCCGTATATGAGTATGCCTCACTTCCGTTGCAGAAGTGAGGCTATATGATTCAAGGAACGCAACAAACTGATTAATATCGGATTTGTACGCTATAATGGTATGTGGAGAGTATCTCTTTTCGGATTCAATAAACCGAAAGAACACATCAAGATGTAATTCCAATTGATTATTATTTAAGATTATTTAATTAAGCAAATGTAAATATGCTATATTAAATAACCAAAAGACAATAATAAATAAAAAATTAATCTAAATTACCGTACTTCTCTTGCTTGTAAACGGCTTTCAAAACCTCTGTCCGGCGTTCTACGCTTGGTTTAGTGAAATTTTTACGGCGGCGGAGTTGTTTAAGGGTACCGCTTCTTTCAAATTTTCTCTTATACTTTTTAAGAGCTTTGTCAATGCTTTCGCTGTCTTTTACATCAATAATCAGCATGATTTTTTACCTCGCTTTTTTTATATTAAATGAAAATTAAATTTTGCGCTGCAAAGATAGATTATTTTATGGGAAATAATCAATGTTTACTTAAAACATTTTTAAAAATTTCAAACAAATTCAATCTACTTCCGCACCTGCCAATATCAATTTCGTCAATGATGCATCCTTAGCCTCTAATGCTGAATGTCCAGTCAAAAAAGAATCCACTGCTCTGGCACATTCACGACCTTCAGAAATTGCCCAAACCACCAACGATTGCCCTCTCCGCATATCCCCTGCCGCAAACACTTTGGCAATATTCGTTTGGTAATTATTATCTTTTACATTGCCTCTATTATCTAAATCAACGCTGAGTTGATTGAGTATGCCTTCATGTTGTGGGTGGAGAAAACCTGCAGCAATGTACGCTCTTTCGCAAGGGATTTCATGCTCCGAGCCTTCAATTTCAGTCATTTTACCATCTTTCCACTCGATTTCAACAATCTGCAAGCCTTTTAAATTGCCATTTTCATCACCAATAAATGCCTTCGTATTGATAGCCCAATCACGCTCACAACCCTCATCATG
>JAYTON010000441.1:0-2023 GCA_043747725.1 Saprospiraceae bacterium | reverse complement strand
TAAAAAATTAAGCGGCAATACAGCCGAAAGTAAATAGTTCTTTGACTTTATCATTATAGATTGAGAAAATGGGGTTATTTATTTGTAACTCGGTATCGTTTTCAAAGATGCGAAATAATCTATTGAGCAATAATTGATTGTAACACTGAGTTTTGACATCCGCCAGGCGGGTAGATTTTTTTGGTTCGCACCTTAAATCTAATCCGCTTTTTTTTACCCTTTACTTTTTTCTTGAATTTTCAACGAACTATTGATAAATACGACATATGTAAACGTTGAGGAGCTACCATCATTTGAAATGGCTTGATAAGGTTTACCCAATAATTGAATGCCATCTTTTTTATTTTTGAAAAACTTTTGTTTTTCTTGTTTATGCAAAATGAAGTCCGACAATACACTCCTATGCCCTTTTTGTTCACAAGTATCTTGAAACCACATTTCTTGAAACCAATTTTGCTGCTTCAATGATAGATGCTGATTTGATGTCGTTTTACAATTCGAAGAAATGATGAACGATATGATGAATACTGCTATGATTGATGTGTTGATTGTTTTCATTTATTTTTTAAGACCATCTTATTCACAACCGGATTCGCATACATCGCCAAAAAGCGCTCTACACATTCATGATCCTGCATATCCACTTTCGATGTCAACCGTTGAGTGAAAATTTCCTTTTCTTCGGCTGTATAATGTGCTGCATACTGAGGGATCTTGTGGAGCAAATCATAAGCGATGTAGTTAGGAGACCAGAGTGTATAATTGTCGATGATGGCTTTATCTATTATTTGGGCTAAGGCTTTCACTTGTTGATTGGCGTTGGGCATTTCGACGAGGGCATCCAATTCGGTGTTTAAAATATTGCCCGCATGAATATGGATGCGCTTCTTTTGACCCATAATGCCGTTCTGCAAAGTATTAAAATCTTCATTTTCTCCTTTCACATAGACCTCATTTTTCATATTCGCCAAGAGTTCTGGCAGTTTGAGCGAGTCCGTCGGGTCATATTCATACGACATTGAAATAGGGACTATCTTCAATTTTTTAAAAAACGTCACCAAATCCTCTTTGCCCGCCGCTAACGACAGCATTTTCAAGACGCCCGGATGTGTAGCGTCGTTGCCATCTTTGGTTCTGCCTTCACGTTGCGCGAGCCAGACTGAACGGTTCTCAACCGTCAGTAGTTGATGAATATAATCGGACATTAATTTGGAGCTTTGCAATAATTCTCTTGGTGGCAAGCCTCTTTGCACTAAAAAATTACGATTTATCTTGGATAATGTGTAGAGAAAAGGCTTTTTGACCAAATTATCACCGATAGCGGATGATGTGAGCATCATGCCATAGTCGCATAAAGTGAGATTCAAAAGGGATGTATCTAAAATAATATCGCGATGGTTGGAGATAAATAGGTAAGCCGTGTGTTTATCCAATTTTTCAAAACCCGATGTGGTCAATCCTTCCGAACTTTTGGCTAAAACCTGTTGCAAGGCTTGATAAACAATATTCACTTGAAATTCATCCGTCGAGTGAATATGTTTCAACTTTCCCATCCATTCCTCCTCAGTCAAATTTGGAAAAGTGAAGTACATGATGGCTTTCATCATCGGGTCGTGCATGATAGATTGAAGGGCATCTTGCACTTCATGGTCGTAGAAAGGGCGTATTTTATCGAAAACTGAATCCATATTGATATATTAAATTGGTGTACTAAACACTTTCGCTTTGGTGATGTAAAGGTAAAATATTATGTTTGTTAAAAATACCTCTACCAATGAATAAAATGATATTAGCCCTCGGCTTCCTTTTTTGCTCCACCCTACTCTCTGCTCAATGGACTTCAAAACTCAAAACTTTGGATTCTACGCTGACCTACCTGTACGAGCGCGAGATGTTCAATGGCACTGCCCTTGTTGCCGAAAATGGTCAAGTTTTGTATAAAAAAGCCTTCGGAACAGCCAATATTGCTACAAATGAGCCTTTGACAACTGCCTCGGCGTTCAACTTGGCTTCAATAAGCAAG
>JAYTON010000440.1:0-7603 GCA_043747725.1 Saprospiraceae bacterium | reverse complement strand
ATATTTACTCAATTTATTAATGATTCTACTAAAAATCCGCCTGGTGTGGGTCAACGATACGAGTGGACACCTACTGCTACCCGAACATGGCGGTCATATACATCTCCAAGCCCTTTTAATCTGCCGCCTGGTAAATATAAATCAGATGCCACTTTAAATGGTTTGATTGGTTGCCCATTGAACGGCGAATGGTCATTGGTTGTTAAAGATCAGTTTGAGTATGATAATGGATGGATTTTCGCTTGGGGTATTGATTTCGCGAAAAGGCTTTATCCTTCTTTAGAGTCATTTTCTCCACAAGTGACTGAGCATGGTTGGGTTAAAAATAACTATATCACTACGGCATATTCTCTTGACTCGATGGTCATCAGACCTAAAAATGCAGGTACAGCCGTTTTGACTTACCGAATTAAAGACAGTTATAACTGTGTTTTTGATACCATGCTCAATGTCAATGTTTTACCGCCTACAAGTCCTTTATGTTTAACTTGTAATTTAGATACTTTATTTAATAATTTAAATGATACCGTTATTTGCTCAAATAGCGGAGGTGTTGTATTAGATAAAAGACCAACGGGTTCTGTCAAGGCATCTATTACTTTTGATGCTTTTCCTAATCAAGAATTGGATGCTACAACTGCACCATTGGTATCGCCTTATATTTCAACTTTAAACATTAATAATATATTCCCTTCAACGATTACCGACCCTCTCAGTCAAATTGACTCAGTTTGCATAGATTTGGGGACTTTCGTACCGAGTGATATGGTTTTTGAATTGCGAGCACCGACGGGACAAACTGTTCCGCTTTTCAATCAAAGAGGTAGGATTGGTTTTTCTTTGAATAATCTTTGTTTTTCTCCAAAAGCTACGCGCAATATTGATGTTGCTGCACCACCATATTCAGGCGTTTATCAACCAGAGGGCGGTGTTGCTTCTTGGAATAATTTGATTGGTGCTACCTTAAATGGTAATTGGGATTTATTGGTCAGTGATGCGCGAGGACCTAATAAAGATACATTAAAGCGTTGGTCTATTACTTTCAAAAATCAAAATGGTCTGAAATATTCATGGACGCCGGCTACGGGTTTATCCTGTACAACTTGTGCTAATCCAATCGCAACCCCCTCAATAACAACGACTTATACGGTTTCGGTACAAGACAGTTTTAATTGTAAACATACTGATAATGTCGTGGTGAATGTTATTGATAGTTTACCTGCACCCAATGCTTCCGTTACAAATGTCAATTTTACTTTTATCATTTTTGGATGGGATGCTGTCGTCGGCGCTTCAGGTTATGAGGTCAGTATAAATAGAGGACCTTGGACTTCGCCCAATGGAACACTTTCTCATACGGTTAAAAACTTGAAAATTGGTGATCTCGTTAATTTCCGAGTAAGAGCTATAACTAATGCCTTATGCGGTGCTCGAATAGCCTACTTAAACCAAGCGACCCGTAGCTGCGTAGCGACAATAGGCAATGGTTCCAATAGAAAACTTGAAATTGATTCTATATTGTGTTACAATCAGCCAAGTCCGCGTGTCAATTTTGCTTTTGCGAATGGTGTTGCACCCATCACATTTATTATTGACTCCTTGACACAGGCTTCACAGCCTATTTTTATAGATAAAATCAGAGCAGGAAATCATAAAGCAATTGTTGTAGATAGTACGGGCTGCTCAGATACTTTGAATTTTATAGTATATCATCCGGCACCTTTAATATTGAATCTAAAAGCATCAGCCCTCTTATGCAATGGTGATGAAACGGGTAAAATAACCGCAATATCGGGTGGAGGTGTTGGAAATTATACCTACCGTTTGAATAGTTTTACCTTAGGAGAATGGCGTAATCAACCTGTTTTTGATACTCTGATGGTCGGTAATTATACCATTGAAATGCAAGATGGCAATGGTTGTTTGATTGAAAAAGATACTGAAATAGTAGCACCCCCTCAGTTGGTAGTGGATATGAGCAAACAAGATATTAGATGTTTTGGCGAAAAGAATGGTATTGCAAAAGCTGCCATAGCAGGTGGTATTCAGCCTTATACTTGGCAATGGAGCGGTGGTGCTAAGACTGAACAAGTTGATTCACTCGTAGCTGGTATTTATGCCGTAACGGTTTCGGATAAAAATGGTTGTCAATATGCAAGGTCAATAACCATTGAAGAAAATACTCAAATTGTTATGACCCCGACCATTGATTCAGCTAAATGTTTTGAAGAAAAGTCTGGTCGAGCGCGCATTAATGCTGTTGGCGGCATTAGCCCCTATACTTTTCAATGGAGCAATGGTGTTGTGGGCAATGATAACCGTAATATTGCAGGCGGTAATTATAAATTGACAGTGACGGATGCTGTTGGTTGTAATGATACGATGACAGTAGTGATTTATCAACCCGATTCATTGCGTTTCGATTCATTAGTTACCATAAATACCAAATGCCCGAATGATGCCAATGGGGCGATTACCGCATATACAAGTGGTGGTGTAGCACCTTATTCGTATTTATGGACGCCTTCCAATATAACTACTCAAACCATAAATGACCTTTCGCCAGGTAGATTTGTAGTGAGGGTAAAAGATGTCAACGGTTGTTTACATGATGGTGAGGCGACTGTAAAAGCGAATGCACCTATTAATGTAGATAAATTTACTATCATTTCACCTCTAAAATGCAATGGTAATACGAATGGTGAAATTGCAGTGAATGCATCAGGTGGTGTAGGGAATTTTACTTATCAATGGAATACCAGACCTGTTCAAACAACATCAACTATTCAAAATTTAAAAGCAGGCAATTATACGGTGACTATTACGGATGCGAATAATTGTTTTATTTCAAAAGATACAGTTTTATCTCAACCTTCGGCTATCAATGCGGCTATCAATTTATTTTCAAATGTAAAATGTAAAGGCGAATCCAACGGCACAGCTATCCCCTCAGTATCAGGCGGTACACCATTTGCTAATGGACTTAAATATAGCTATTTATGGAGTGATGCCTCTGCTCAAAATACACCAGTAGCTCATGATTTAGGCGTAGGCACATATACTTTAACTGTTACTGATGCAAACGGTTGCTCGAATACGGCGAATGTTTCTATAACTGAACCTGCTACATCCGTTGCCGCAACAGCAACGCAATCTAAACTCGGCTGTTTCAATCAAAATACAGGCGAAGCCAATGTAGTAGCAGTGGGTGGTACAGGCAGTTACACCTATTTATGGAGCAATTTACAACGCACCCAAAGGGCAGTTAATCTCGGAAGACAGCCATATTTTGTCACAGTGACAGACGTGAATGGCTGTCAAGCGATTGATACGGTGGATATAAACACATTTGATTCGATTAGGATTTCGATTTCATCCATTTCTCCAAGATGTTATGGTATGAAAAATGGTGCTATTGCAGTGGATTCAATAAGTGGTGGTGCAGCCAATGGCAATCTGACAGATGTCACCTATCGGTGGAGTACGGCACCTGTTCAAATAACTTCTCAAGCTGTCAACATTTTAGGTAATAGAACATATACTGTCACGGTTGTTGATAATCAAGGCTGTCAGAACAAAGCGAGCCATTTTGTTTCTGAACCAACACCTATTCTTTTAACAGGTATTAAAAAAGATGTCAGTTGTTTTGCTGGTAAAAATGGTGAAGCTGAAATACAACCCAATGGTCAAAAGCCGCCGTTCACAGTTCAATGGGCTCAAAATGCATCGGCTCAAAAGACGGCAAGAGCCATTAATTTGTCAGCCGGTCAATATGCGGTAACGGTAACCGACTCTTCGCAATGCAGCGTTGATACAACTATTACTATTATTCAACCTTCGAGTTTGAAAATTAAATCTCAACAAATTACCAATACTAAATGCGTAGGCGATTCTATCGGTAAAATTGCCGTAACTATTGCAGGTGGTTCGCCTGTTTATACTTATTCATGGTCGAATGGTGCCACTCAACCAACTATTCAAAGCCTTAAATCAGGCAGTTACGACCTCATCGTTACTGATTCTAAAGGCTGTCAATTGCAGCAATCGTTTTCAGTTACTGCACCTAATGGCTTGGATGGTGACGTTACAGCACTCAATGTAAAATGTTATGGAGAAGCGAATGGCACCATTACAATAGATGCCTTCGGTGGTACTCAGCCTTACTCATATAGTATTGATGGAAAAAATTACAATGGCGTGAATCAAATAGTCGGCGTAAAAGCTGGCAAATATGATGTATTTATAAAAGATGGTAATAATTGTAATTGGTTTGATAGGGTAGAGATTACTCAGCCGCCTCGCTTTACAATTGAAGCCATACCTGATGTGACCATTAATTTAGGTGATTCTATTCAGTTATATGCCAATGCCATTAACAATCGGGGCAATGTCAATATCTCTTGGAAAGCTCCTTATGATAGCACATTGTCTTGCATTAAATGCCCGACGCCTATGTCAAAACCGATATTTACAATCAGCTACGCAGCCATAGGTATTGATTCAGCAGGATGCCGCGCAACAGATAGTGTGAAAATTACGGTCGTGAAACCTCGATTTATATTTGTTCCAACTGGCTTTACCCCTAATAACGATCAAGTGAATGATTGGCTCACAGTGAGGGGAAAAGATGGTACTAAAATCTTGGTTTTCAGAATTTATGACCGTTGGGGTGAATTACTTTTTGAAGCTAAAAACTTTAAAATCAATGATGAAGTCAATGCTTGGGATGGTAAATTTAGAGGTCAAGCCATGAACAGCGGTTTATATGTTTGGTATATTGAAGCCCAATATATTGATGGAGCAAAAGAAATATTGAAGGGTAATACCACATTAATTAGATAAAAAACGAGTACTTATATTTTAAATGTAACATCATTTAAATCAAAATTCATGATAAAACGAAATACTATTCGAGTTTCAATTATAGCTATTTTTACTTGTAGCATTGGTTACGTTGCAACAGCGCAAGAAGCTGTATTTGCCCAATATTATGCTTCGCCAATGCATCTTAACCCTGCGATGGTGGGCGTATTTAATGGTCAATATCGGCTTAATTCCAATTATCGGCAGCAATGGGGTACTACCTTTTCGGATGCGCCCATCCGCACTTTTCATGCGGCATTCGATTATAGAACCAGAGTAACGAGAAGTGACTATTTTGCCTTCGGTATCAATGCCCTCAATGACGAAACAGGCTCAGCGGCGCGTGTCAAAACCACACGCGGCAATTTAGGCGTGGCGTTTCAAAAGCAACTGGGCGGCGGGCGGTATCGCAATCAAAGCAACTATCTTTCGGCTGGATTACAAGTGGGTTTAGGGCAAAATTCGCTCAATATGAACAATTTATGGTTCGACCGCCAATACGACAGTATAGCTGTAGCGGTCAATACGTCATTGGCTTCAGGCGAGTTGACCCCTCAGTCAAATATGTATGTTGACTATAATTTAGGCTTACTTTTTTATACTGTTTGGGAAAACAATCGCAGCTTTTACGTAGGCGGTAGCCTTCATCATATCACACGCCCCAATGTTTCATTCTTCGGCGATACAAAAGAAACGATACGTCGGCGAATCACTTTTCATGGTGGTGGCGAAATACCGATTAATAAAGAATTGAGCATTATGCCCTCTGCCATCATGACCCTTCAAGGTCCTGCTATGTGGGCAATGGCAGGAGCTAACTTCCGCTATACCAACCATGATTGGAACGAAGCAGCAGTTCGCGTAGGGGCATCTTTCCGTTTAGCGAATAAATATATTTCAGCTTTGGACAAAGAAGGTAAATCTGTCCAAACAGCTACTGGTATTCTTGGCGATGCATTTACATTGACAGGTGTATTGGAAATCAACCGTTTGCTCATTGGAGCGAGTTATGATTTGCATGCTTCAAGCATCAAAATTCCGACAAATGCAAGAGGTGCTTGGGAATTGTCGCTCATTTATACGGGTGCAGAAAAACGGAGGGTTAATACAAGCTGTCCTCATTTCTAAATTGACCCCCTCAGTATATTGAGATTATAGATATTTAGACATTAGACATTAGACCGTTAAATTGTTAGAATTTAATTTTAAACACAAACAGAATCCGCAAGTTCTCAAAGAGCTTGCGGATTTTTATTTTAATAAAGTATTGATTTTCATAAATTTATAAAATAAAATAATTACAATTTATTGATTTGCAATTTTAAATTAGCTGAATGTGATATAATCGTGATAAATAATTATTTCCTTTGATAAAATATTTTTTTTGTTTTTCTTTATTATTGAAATCCCAATTCTTTTTATATTCGTACATTAGAATGAAGTTAAAACATCAACAACATTTTGAACAAACAACAACCTCATATAGCCATCCTTATTTTCAGTCGTACAGCAAAAGCTGAGGCGGCTGAAAAACGCTTGCTTTATCGTGATTCAAAAAAGAAAGACTTAGCTTCTTTAATGATTAACCGCACTAAGCAAGTGGCGAAAGCATCGGGTTTGCCCACTTTTTTCTATTCCGAAAATCTTCAAATTGGTTCTACTTTCGGTGAGCGTTTTACCAATGCCATTGAATCCATTTTCGATAAAGGTTTTGAAAAAGTCATCGCTCTTGGTAATGACTGTCTATCTATTTCTAAAAATGATATTCTCAAAGTTACCGAGCTATTAGAAACGACCCCCTCAGTATTGGGACCCTCCACAGACGGTGGCGTCTATTTATTGGGTATTCAAAAGCAAGCGTTTCAAAAAGAAGCTTTTTTGAATATTGATTGGCAAACAGAATACGTCTTCGAACAATTATCATCTCTTAATAAAAACATAAAAATACTCTCTACTAAATCTGACATCGATACACCCGATGATTTAGTTGTCGCTTTAAAATCTATTGCATTTAGATTAAAACAGGCAATTTTATGCCTTCTAAAAGATAATTTTAATGTATCAAAATTGTCTTTTGAACCTATCCGCTCTATCTATCTGATGGCTTGCAAATCCCTGCGAGCACCTCCATCTCTGTAAAATACAACATTAAATTGAAGTGTTAATTCGCAATCTTTAAGTGAGTTAAATCAACTTTTTCTACCTGTATGCCACGAGCATTTTCAGGTAATTACTAATTATTAATTTCTAATTCGTAATTATAAAATTCCTAATTTCTAATTTTTTAACTAACATTCAACATCAAGTTTATGGCTTATCTAGAAACCACTATTGACGTTTACCGCGAGGCAGCGGAAAACCCGCAAATCGGCTTATGCTGCACAACGACACCTATTTGGCAACTCCCGGGCTTAAAAATGCCTAAGAAAATGCTCGAAATGAACTATGGTTGTGGCTCAACTGTCAACCCACGCGACCTTGTCAACAATCCAACAATCCTATACGTTGGCGTAGGCGGTGGTATGGAATTATTGCAATTTTCCTATTTCAGCCGCCGTAAAAATGGTGTTATTGGCGTGGATGTCGTGGATGAAATGATGGATGCATGTCGTGAAAACATGGTAGAAGCTGAAAAACAAAACGACTGGTTCAGCCGTGATTTTATTGATGTTCGCAAAGGCGATGCCCTCGATTTGCCAATTGAAGACAACTCGATTGATATTGCTGCACAAAATTGCTT
>JAYTON010000439.1:0-4400 GCA_043747725.1 Saprospiraceae bacterium | reverse complement strand
TATTTCAATTTATACGCATTTGGGTCCCACACCTTTATATATGGCTATTGCGCTGAATGTGGTGATGTTCGTCGGCATTTCATCGAGAATGATTTCATCTTCAGCCCTTTTAACCGCCGTACCGCAGCCGCAAGATAGAGGCGCATTTATGAGCATCAACTCATCCGTTCAGCAAATATCAGGTGGTTTTGCATCGGCAATTGCTGGCATGATAGTGATTCAAACGCCGAGCGGTGTTTTGGAGCGATACGATATATTGGGTTATGTGGTGGTGATTTCTATGTTTATTGCGATAGGGATGATGTATATGTTAAACAAACAGGTGAGTAGAAATGCTTTAAACCCTATGAATAAACAAGGCAACTGATAGGCTTTACAAAAGATAAATTCTTCTATTTTAAACATATGTTTTATATATTTGTTATTATGTAAGAATTTTGTTTTAATTCATAAACTCCTGTACCAATTTTAAAAATTTAATTACTCATTATTTAAATACCATCAATTATGGATTCTAAAACGAAACTTATCCTGTTTTTCACACTTTGTATGACTATGGCATCTTGTGTCAGTAAAAAACAAATGCTCAAAGTGCAAACAGATTTAGAGCTTGCTAATTCACAACTCGGTAAATGCGGTGTAGATTTAAGCAACTTGACCAGACAACTTTCGGCTTGCGATCAAGAAAAAGAATTGCTCAAAAGCAATGTCAAAACAGCCCAAAGTAACCTGCAACTTCGTGAAGATCAAATCAAAGACTTGAAAGACCAAATTGCTGACATTAGATCACAACGCGACAAACAGGTGAGCCAAGTAGGTGACTTGACCGTTTTGTCACAATCTGCCAGCAATAATATCAAGGAAACTTTAGCCCAATTGGAGGGCAAAGACAAGTATATTAAACTGTTGCAGGCTGCTAAAACACAAGCGGATTCTATCAATTTGGCTTTAGCCATCAACTTAAAAGGTGTATTGAGCGAAGGCGTGAGCGATAAAGATGTCGAGATAAAAGTGGATAAAACGGTTGTTTTTATCAATCTTTCTGACAAAATGTTGTATCAAAGCGGTAGTGCTAATATTACCCCAAAAGCCAATGATGTATTGGGTAAAATCGCTAAAATCATTGAATCAAGACCTGATTTGGAAGTGATGGTAGAAGGTTATACGGACAATTTGCCTATCAAACAAGCTTGTTTTGATGATAACTGGGATTTGAGTGTCAAGAGAGCTACTTCTGTTGTTCGGGTTTTACAAAAGACTTTCAAAATTGATCCGAACAGACTTATTGCAGCTGGACGGAGCGAATACAATATATTGGCGAGTAATGATACCCCTGAAGGACGCGCTACAAACCGCCGCACTCGCATCATCATTTTGCCTAAATTGAATCAATTTTATGATTTATTGAATCCGGCAAATGTACCGGGTAGATAAAATTTGTTTGTTTTAATGGTAATTGGATACCCCCTCAGTA
The DNA here is from genome assembly GCA_043747725.1 of Saprospiraceae bacterium. GTDB lineage: Bacteria > Bacteroidota > Bacteroidia > Chitinophagales > Saprospiraceae > JAAFJT01. The sequence goes on along the minus strand of JAYTON010000439.1, from coordinate 2,926 downwards.
TTTCGTATGATTTACTGAGGGGGTTGTTTTTATACCTTCTTCAACCATATTCTGACTCCATTTTTCTTTTAAATAAATTAAAATTTCATTGTCGAAAGGTCTTTGTTAAGTAAAAAAGTATATTTTTGAGAAAAAATAATACTATGCCGAAAACAAACAAAACCGATAAGCAACAACACCTCAACGATCACGACATTTTTGTAAAAGGTATTCTCAGTATTACAGAATTAGTCCATCGCTTTTTGATGTATAAAATTCCTGATTCAGTCAAACCGTTTATTGATTTTTCAACCTTAAAGCTGTTATCAGATACCCATATTGATAAACGGCTCAAAGCGACTTACTCCGATACGATTCATGAATGTCTTTTAAAACGCGAGATGCTTCCTCCGCATATACGCGACTTGCAGGAACTCCCACTCTTCCGTTTTTGTTTTTTATGGGAGCATAAAAGCGAACCCATTGAATTTCAAATAGAAGACTATCGAAAGAGCATTATTCGCTCAGATTTGAAAAATAAACGACCGCCGAGTATTGTACTGCCTATTTTGATTTATCATGGCAAAGACCCTTGGCAGCAGAAAATGCTATTTGAACGCATGGCAATATATCTGCCCGATGAAATAATGGCATTTGTTCCTTTTCCTAAATATATTGTCTTAGATTTACAAGCAACAACGGATGAAGAAATAGAACAAATGGCAGATTTGGGCGTTTTGCAAGGCGTTTTTATTGCACTCAAACATGCCCATGAGAAAGATTTTTTTAGGAATTATCCGAATAAAATCCTTAGTTTTGTTGAAGGATTGTCTTCCAAATATCTATTCGATGAAATTTTTAGAATGATTTTGGAATATATGCAAAGGCGTTCAGACCTTCCTGAAAAAGAATTTAATGAAATCATTGATAAATTAGAACCTGACATGTCAACAAAATTTAAAACTATATTCGATGTAGCTAAGGAAGAAGGTATTGCTATGAAAGAAGCGGAAGCCAATGAAGCCAGAGCGGAAGCTAATAAAGCAAAAGCGGAAGCTAATAGAGCTAAAGCGGAAGCCAATGAAGCAAAAACTCAAGCTAATGAAATGAAAGGTGTTATGCAGAAAGCTGTAGTAGCACTTATTCAAACAACAGACTGGTCAGATAGCCAAATTGCAGAAATAGTGGGTATTGATGAGAGTTTTGTCAAAAACCTGCGGTTGTCTGTAAAACCCATTTCTAAAAAGAAGAAATAATATCTTACTGCTGGCATATAAAAACCGCAATACACCAATTAATGGGTATTGCGGTTTGACATTTTAAAAGGAGATATTACAGTTGAATGGTGAAGTATTCAGGCTCATTGCCCGCATCTATTTCTACAAAATAAACGCCGCTTGGCAATTTACTCAAATCGTAGCGTTTGGCAAATGCTTTGGCTTCTATAGTTTGCTGATAAGCTGTAATGCCTTGATTGTCCACGATTTTAAGCGTCACATTGTCATTTTCGCTTGAAAAAACCTTTACTTCCATCATTTTGCTACCTTTCATAACAACCTTTGGCAGCAGTTTTAATGTGCGGTCGGCTTCGGAAATCGTGATGTCCTCTACATTGATTATAAAAGGCTGAATCGTTTTAACTCGATTTTTCAAAATCGAAAGGCGATACTGACCCAAAGGCAGATTGCGCAAATCATACCGTTTCCGAGTCACGTTTTTTTCAATGCGGTCGGCATACAAAGTGACCCCCTCAGTATTTTCGATAGTAACCTCCACGATTTCCTCGAGGGTTTTTGCTACGTTTACATTGAGGCTTTTTTTGACGGCTGTCACTTTGATGTTTGCTACATCAATGGGTTTAGCGGTTAATGAATTGGTCAGAAAGGCAGTTGCCAATGTCCAGATAAAAAACATTTTTGTTCTCATAATCTTTACATTTTTTTAAATTAAATAATCGGGTGATTTAGTTGTGCTAATCATTTTTCAAACTCATTTTCGATGAAGAAAAGATGCTGAAAAACTTGATGCAAAGGTATGGGCACTTTTCTCTGTGAGGAAAGAGTTGAGCGAATACAGCAGCCGATTTGATTGATTTATGAAAAAATGAAGACTATTACAGAATTTGTATTATCGATAAATCGTTTACGCAAATTTTTATTTTGTTTAAAATATGATGATTCGTTCACTTACCCCGTTCGATTTCGGATTTATGATTTCGGATTGCGGTTCACAGCTGCAATCTGAAACCATAAATCCGAAATATACTGAGGGGGTCAATCTATTTTCAACGCAACAGGTCCTAATAAACCAGATGTTATTACCTTCCAGCCAGACGCATCAAAAGGACGATAACCAATGTCCACCATATTTATATCATAAAATTTTTTCCAAGGCACGCCCTCCTTATCCATATATCGAATGCGATTAGCTGAGAGATTAATCACTTCAATTTCTAATTTATTATCTGCTTTCAAAATGCCTTCGGGTACACGCACACGCATAGGTAAGCACCACGCTATGCCAAGCGATTGCCCGTTGAGCTTCACCTCTGCACTTTCGCGCACGTCACCTAAATTGAGCCAAGCACTTTTATTTACCATTTCTTTTCCTAATGTAAAATTCAAGGAATAGCGCGCTTTACCGCTAAAATATTGCGCGGCAGTATCACCTAACACTGTCCATGATTGCAGCGTATTAGTTGTGAAACTTTTGGGCATAAAGGGATTGCCTTTTAAAAAATCTACTTGCCACAATCCCCCCAATGTGATTTCGGATTTGGGATTTCGGGTTTCGGATTTGGAGATAATGGGAGATTCCGTTTTTTTATTAAAAATTTCTACAAAAATGCTTTCACCCGAAGGCAATTCTAAAGGGATTTCAATATGGGTTTTATCTATTTTTTTAAAATTAATGAAATTTGAAATTTGATGCAGAGGGTCAAATAGAC
>JAYTON010000438.1:0-2169 GCA_043747725.1 Saprospiraceae bacterium | reverse complement strand
CGCTGGTGGCTTTTTGCAGACCCTCATTTTTGGTTTCGCAGGTTTAGAATTTACAGATCAAGGCATTGTTCAAAAGTATAAACCTCGCTTGCCTAAACAGTGGAAATCATTGACTATCAAGGGAGTAGGTATTGATAAAAAATCTTATACGGTTAAAAATTGATTTTTTTTTGAAACACATAGTTTTGTCATTCAGCAGGAATCTCTTTTTACCTTTACAAATGCACAAAAGAGATTCCTGCTGAATGACAAAACTATGTGTTTCAAAAATACACCTCAAAAAATGTGTTTCAGCATTTTAAAAATCGTACTTTTGCGCGATTTTTAAATTAAATATATTTTATGAATATCATTCCCATTTTACAAAGTAATGTTGCAAAGGCTGTCAAAGAATTATACGGCTTAGAAATAGAAATAAAAGACGTTGTGTTGGCTCCAACCAAAAAGGATTTTGAAGGCGATTATACAATTACAGTTTTTGCATTTTCAAAAGTTGCTAAGAAAAGCCCTGTGCAAGTAGGCGAGGAATTAGGCACTTATTTGAAAAATAATACCCCTGAAATCGCCCGTTTCAATGTCGTTCAAGGCTTTTTAAACCTTGTTATAAATGATGAATATTGGATTAATTTCCTTTCTGAAACCAATGCAAACCCTACTTTTGGGCAGCTTGAACCTAAAAATGAGCGTGTGATGGTCGAATATTCATCGCCTAATACGAATAAGCCTTTGCATTTGGGTCATATCCGCAATATTTTATTGGGTTGGTCAATGTCTAAGATTTTAGCGGCAGCGGGTTATGAGGTGGTTCGGACTAAAGTGGTGAATGATAGGGGCATCGCTATTTGTAAAAGTATGCTCGCTTGGCAGCTTTGGGGTGAAGGCAAGACCCCTCAGTTGGAGGGTAACAAGGGCGACCATTTTGTCGGATTTTATTATGTTTTATTTGAACAAAAATTTCAAGAAGAATATAAAATTTGGCAAGTAGAAATCTCAAAAGATGAAGAGGTACTGAGGGGGTTAAATAAAAAGAATCTACCGCTTGATGAATTTTTTAAAGAATATAAAAATGAGTATTTTAATAAATATTCAAAACTCGGTGCTCAGGCAAGGGAATTGCTCTTGAAATGGGAAAGGGGAAATATGGAAACCAAAGCCTTGTGGCAACAAATGAACGGCTGGGTATATGAAGGCTTTAATGAAACGTATAAAAAATTAGGCGTTGAATTTGACAAAATCTATTATGAATCAAACACTTATACTTTAGGAAAAGATATGATTGATGATGGAATACTGAGGGGTGTCTTTTATAGAAAGCCTGATTCGAGCGTTTGGATAGATTTGACCGATGTGAAATTAGACCATAAATTAGTGCTGCGTTCAGATGGCACTTCCGTATATATCACGCAAGATATAGGCATGGCTCGATTGAGAGATAAAGAATGGCATTGCCAAAAAGTAGTATATGTGGTAGCCGATGAGCAAAATTATCACTTCCAAGTCTTGTTTGAAACCATGAAAAAATTAGGCGATCCGTATGCGAATGGTTTGTATCATTTGAGTTATGGCATGGTGGATTTGCCTTCGGGTAAGATGAAAAGCCGTGAAGGAACGGTCGTGGATGCCGATGATTTGATTGCAGAAGTGATTGCTGAGGCGACTAAAAACAATGAGGAAAGGGGTGAAGTCTCAGGTTTTACAGCAGAAGAAGTCGCTGAAATTAATCGAAAAGTGGGTATGGCTGCTTTAAAATACCATATTGTCAAGGTCAATCCTAAAAAACGGATGGTCTTTGATCCGCAAGAATCCGTTGATTTGCAAGGTCAAACGGGACCTTATATTCAATATAGCTATGTGCGGATCAATGGGGTTTTGAAAAAAGCGGAACGTGAAGGTATTAATCTCAATCAAGTGGTGGCTTATGATAAAATGGAGCAACAGGAGAAAGATTTAATTCTAAAAATATACGAATATCCCAAAGCCATTGAAGAAGCCGCAGCGACATATGACCCCTCAGTAATTGCGAACTTTTGTTACGATTTGGCTAAATCTTTTCATAAATTTTGGCATGACTTGTCCATTTTAAACGTTGAATTGGAGAATGTTAAAATATTCCGCCTTCAATTATCAAAAGCGGTTGGACATGTTTTGGAGCATGGGATGGATTTGTTG
>JAYTON010000437.1:0-2437 GCA_043747725.1 Saprospiraceae bacterium | reverse complement strand
TTCAAAAAGATTTATTAGCTACTTTACAGAAATTAGTAAATGCTGAACAGCAAGCGTTGGCTAAAGGAAAATCTCGAAAAGAAGCCATTTATGCCGCTTATGACTTGTTTTATAAAGGCGAAATTGCCAAAGAGTTTTCACGTGGCTGTCGTGAGCAAGGCGGTTTGATAACTGAAGAAGATTTGGCAAATTGGAAAGTAAAAATTGAAGAGCCAATGATGACCAATTATAAAGGTGTTGATGTCTATAAATTGCAACAATGGACGCAGGGTCCCGCCATGCTTCAAACCTTAAATATCCTTGAAAATTTTGATTTAAAAACGATGGGATACAATTCCACTCGTTATATTCATACACTTTATCAAGCCATGAATTTGGCTTTTGCTGACCGCGATTTTTATTACGGCGATCCTGCTTTTGCTTCCAATAAGCAACCAATGAAAGGTTTACTCTCAAAAGAATATGCTAAAGAGCGCAGCAAATTGATTAAATTCGATATGAACGACACCAAAGCAGGTCCTGGCGATCCCTACCCTTTTGAAGGAAAAATGAATCCTTTTACAGATGTTTTGAAAAATTGGGGCAATGCCAGCGTCGAGCCTAAAGCCAATGCCCCCCTCAGTAATCGCTTCTTAGAGGAATTCATGGCGGGTACAACTTCCGTAGAAGCCTCTGACGAAGAAGGTTGGGTTATATCCATCACGCCAAGTGGCGGTTGGGTGCCTGCTTGCATTGCAGGCAATACAGGTGTAGGCATGAGTCAGCGCATGCAGTCTTTTGTTACGGACCCCAAGGAAAGCCCTTTCAATGTGGTTGAGCCGGGTAAGCGTCCTCGTGTAACGCTCACACCAAGCCTTGCCTTGAAAGATGGTAAGCCTTACCTCTCTTTTGCCAAGCAAGCAGGTGATGAACAAGACCAATTATTGCTACAATTTTTCTTAAATGTGAATGAATTCAATATGACGGTACAAGAGGCTTGCGAAGCACCGAGCTTTAAGACTTTCCAAATGTATTCAAGTTTTGGTAAGCATGAAAAAAGCATTGGTGGATTGACTTTAAATGAGCAAACACCGCCTTATGTCCGCAAAGACCTCAGCCGAATGGGCTATAAATTGACTTATCAAGAGCGGACAAGTGGGCCCATCAATGCCATTTATTTCGATTGGAAACATGGCAGTTTTTGGGGTGGCTCAAGCAATCATGGTGAGGATTATGGGATTGGTTGGTAGGTTTATTTGAATTGGGATTGATAGAATTCTAATTCAAATAAATAACAAGGTTCTCAAATAGAATAAAATATTCCATTCATTATTTCAATAAAATCCTCTATTAAAATGAAAAAAATCATTTCTATTCTATCCATTCTTTTCCTTTTTGTAACAATGGTTCAGGCACAAGAACCCAAGATGAAAAAGATTTTCAACGGTAAAAACCTTAAAGGTTGGAAGGCACCCGAGAATAATATTTGGTGGACTGCCTCAAAAGGTATTCTGTTTGTGAAAAGTAGTCCTGAAAAAAAAGGCTCTAACCTGTGGACAGAAAAAAGTTATGAAAATTTTATTTTTCAAGCTGATTTTTTAATGGGTGATGGTGTTGTGGATTCGGGTATTTTCCTCCGCTCCGAAAATGACCAAATTCAAATTGGTATTTCAGGCTCTTTGAAACGGGATTTGACAGGTTCACCTTATATTCCTAAACTCAAATATCCGGCAGAAGCGACCGCCGCAAAAGATGTTCTCAAGCCCAAAGATTGGAATACCATGAAAATTAAAGTCGTAGACAAAACTTATACAGTGTGGCTCAATGGCGTGGAGGTTATGACTTATACATCTGAAAGCATCCCTGCTTCAGGTCCTATTGGTATTCAGTTGCACCCAGGCAATGAGATGTCTATTAGTTATAAAAATATTGTTTTGGCAAAGCTTTAATAAATAGAAATTTTACTGAACTGTTAAATTGTTAATGTATAACTGATTTAAAAGAAGCCATTTATTCAGGAATTTAGCAATTAAGTCAAAACAATATTGCAAGAATAAATCAAAAGATTTCAATTTAGTCATACGAGAAATGCCTTCTCTGAAGATGGATTTTCTGGGATGCATTTTACTATTTTTCTAAGTATATGACAAAAACGGCAAAGTCATTTTACGAATAAGATCGACAAAGGCATTTAAAAGGGCTTGAGCTAAAGTTTCCAATCCGTAAGCAAAAAACGACTTTTCCAATCTGCTATGTTTTTTAATTTTAAGTTGTTTGATATTGTTATATTGATAAATGCCGACTTTGTAAGCCCAAACAAAAGCTAAAGCGACGAGCATAAGCAATTTGTCTAAACAGTCATAATTGGTCAAATGGGTTGATTCAAGGTTAAATTCGACTGTTTTAAAGGCTTTAAACATTGTTTCAATTTGCCAACGTTGTTTATAAAAGTCAAGTG
>JAYTON010000436.1:0-6247 GCA_043747725.1 Saprospiraceae bacterium | reverse complement strand
CGGTTCTTCGTGACTATTATTTTTGTTCATGTCCCGAATTTACGCTTTTTGAGCGTATTTCGGGACTTTTTTAACAAAAAAAATCGCCTAACTTGTTGACTTTCAACAGGTTAGGCGATTTTAGGCAGACCCAAAAAAACAGTAAGTTGATTATTGATTATTAGTTATTGGTTAATCGTGAGAATTAATCAATAATCACCCTTCTCTGTTTTTCACTTTAGGTTTAATAATCAAACGCAATGCTTGGTCGTAGGTGATGTAGCTCCAAACCCAATTGATAAAAATAAAGATTTTGTTTTTCAAACCAATAATGGCAAATAAATGAACAAAAAGCCAAATAAACCAAGCAAAAACGCCTTGAAAACGCCAAAAAGGTAAATCCACCACCGCTTTATGCCGCCCAACAGTAGCCATCGAACCCAAATCGCTATATTTAAAATCTTTTATAGGCTTGGCTTTTGCCATATTTTTTAAGTTAGTCCCTAAATTTTTCGCCATCTGAATCGCCACTTGCGCGACTTGAGGATGCCCTGTTTTGAACTTTTCAGGTTCTTCCATATAAGCAATATCCCCAAGTGCGAAAATATCATCAAAGCCTTCTACTTGATTGAGCCTATTCACTTTCAACCGCCTTCCTCTAACCGTAGCTTCTTTAGGCAAACCATTCACGGGATTGCCGATAATACCCGCCGCCCAAATCACTTTTTTTGAAAGCAAAGTCGTCCCGTCGCTCATCGTCACTGTTTCGCCATCGTAATCAGTCACATTCGTATCCATTTTTAATTTAATACCTAACTCCGTCAAATAGGTTTCGGCACTCTTACCAGCCTTTTCAGACATGCCTTTGAGCAATATTTCTGCGCCATGAATCAGGTGAATATCAATCTCTTTGTAGTTCAGCTCTTTATATTCCTTGGGCAACACGTCTTTCCGCATTTCCGCCAATGCACCCGCTACCTCCACGCCTGTAGGTCCTCCGCCCACGATAACAATGTCCATCAAGGCTTGGCGTTCGGCTTCGTCGTTAGTCAGCAATGCTTTTTCGTAGTCATTCAAAATCGCATTTCGTAGATACAAGGCTTCCGAAACGGATTTCATCGGAATGACATGGTCCATCACTTTTTGATTGCCATAATAATTGGTGTCGGCACCGATAGATATAACCAAATAATCATATTTGAGCAGCCCCATATCCGTTGTAATATATTTTTCGGCAGGAACAACCTCCTGAAATTCGGCGACTCTGAACAGCACATTATTGGCTTTTTGAAAGACTTTTCGGAATGGAAAAACGATGCTGCTTGGCTCAAGACCTGCCATGGCCACTTGATAAAACAAGGGTTGAAATTGATGATAATTATTTTTATCAATCAAAATAACTTGATACATGGTGTTAGCTAATTTTTGAGCGAGTGTCAATCCGCCGAAGCCGCCACCGACTATGACCACGCGTTTATAACCGGGGTCTGGAATATTTAAAGGCATAGATTTTAAAATTTAATTTTACATTAATTTCTACTTAAAATTTACTCAATTCTTTGAAAACTTTAAAGGTCGGCAAACCCATGATGGTAGAGTAAGAGCCTTCAATTTTTTTAATTTTACAATGCCCAATCCACTCTTGAATGGCATAGGCACCCGCCTTGTCGAAAGGCTTATAATGATGGATATAAAAATCAATTTCAGCGTCCGTCATGTCATCAAAATAAACTTTTGCTGTGTCAGAAAATACCTTTTTTTTAGTTTTCGACATGAGGCAAACACCCGTAATGACCTTGTGCATTTTGCCTGAAAGATCGCGTAGGATACGCCGCGCATCTTCAATATTTTGAGGTTTGTTGTAAATTACATCGCCCAAAACCACAATTGTATCCGAAGCCAAAACGATTTCATCATCTTGAATCCAATCCCTCGCTGCCAAAGCTTTTTTTTCAGCGAGGAATTCAGCGACTTTTTCAGTCGGATACTGAGGGGGGGGCGTTTCGTCGGTATCTGTGGGTCTGACCGTAATATTTGTAAAACCGCTTTCTCGCATCAACTGACTGCGGCGTGGTGATTGAGAAGCAAGTATTATTTTTCGATTTAAAATATCCACTTAATAATTATAATTTCATGATTAAAATAAAAACCAAACCGCTCAGCATGATGAATTTGGCAAGTTTTGAAAGAAAAGAAAAGTCTTCTTTTTTTTGAGACTTAATAAGTAAAAATAATGCATAGATAATTGGTAATGAGATAGAAAGATTGAGTATAAAAATTCTAACCCAATCCCCCCTCAGTATAAAACTGAAAATAACAACCAAAATGAGGAAAATTAATCCAACCACGAAAGCCCATTTTTTACTACTATCTACCCCAATAACAATGGGCAAGGTACGACAATTATCCGCTTTATCTCCTTGCACATCTTCAATATCTTTGATGATTTCTCGAAAGAGTGTCGATATAAATGCGAAAATAGCATAGCCGACAAATGTAAGTTTTAGAAAATCATACCCCTCTTGCTGCATTCCCTCAGAAAGAAAATTTGCTTCCTGTCCTCGTAATGGCAATTCGTTCCTCGCAATGACGTTGTGCAGTTTTTCAGAAATAAAGTTGATTTTTTCAGCATAAAAAACAATCCATGCTACGAAAGCACAAAAGAAAGCTATCACCAAATTACCTATCAAAGGCTGACGTTTCCACCATTTTGAATAGGCATAAAGCATTCCGACAGCTGCGGGATAAATCAAAATTTGAACAAAATTGTGGATGAAAAATGCTAAATAAATGCTAATCATGAAGCCTAAAATGATAGAAAATATGTACATTTTCCATGAAATACTGAGGGGGTATATGCGCCCAACAATTTGTTTTTTTTCAGATTTATTGAATTTGTCTATTTCAACATCTTCAATGTCGTTGATAATATAGCCGCCTGCGGCAATCAGAATAGTAGAAAAAACAAGTAAAAAGAACTCGAAATCAGGTAAAAGTGGCGTCAAATTCACTTTTTTGAGCTCTGACAAAAGGATATAATATTGCAGCAAATACTGTGTAAGTGCAACCATGATGAGATTTGGAAATCGTATGAGTCGTAAAAAATTCATCTAACAAATTTAGGGCGAGGATTTTAGATAAAAGACAAAAGACATGAGAAAATGAATTCCCATGTCTTTTATTTTTACTTCGATTATTTATGCCTATTACTCATTGGTTCAACTTCCATCTCAAACCAAATTTTGAAGTAATAACTGCTGGATAACCCGGAATGACCGAGTATTGAAATGCCCATTTGTCATTGATTTGGTACTGATATTCTAATTCGCCACCGAGCGGGAAGAAGCGATATTGCATACCATTCCAAACGCGTTTGCCATAAAAATCATTGTCTTTATAGCCATCGAATTGATGCCAATCTTCACGCATCATCAGTACTGGACCTAAGCCACCATTGAAGCTATGACGACCCAATGTCAGTGCTTTAAAACGGATGCCCAAATGCAAGTAGCCCGCTTTGGCATAAGCACAATCCATATAAAATGCTGCGGATGAGCGTAAAAACCATTTTTGCGACAGCTCATAATCATAATTTGCAGCTGCTCCAATATTTAAAACAACAAAGGCTTTATCATCTAATTTTAGAGGATAATTCTTCACCATTTTGACAGCACCGCCGCCAGGATGAAAGGTAACACCCATGTACTGAATTGAAAAGTATTGATTTTTGGATAGCTTGTAACTCTTTTGACCGGCATCTGAGTTACCTTTTTGTAATATACTTTGAGACAAGTCTTGGGCTGAAATGCTCAATGATAGGAGCATTATCAGCAGAGTGGGTAGTTTCGTCTGCATTGTAAAATTTTTAGATAATTTGAAAAAAATTGTTGTCCTTTCTAATAGTCAAATATAATACCTTAAATGCGGTATAAAATAAGCGTTATGTTTTCATAAAGTGTAAAGGTATAAAATATATTTGACTATACATTAAAAAAATGTTTATTAATTCGTTGTTGAGGGGATTTGATATAATTTTGAAAGGGGGTCAGTAAGGTACAAATATGTTTGAATATGCCATAGAAAATGAAATAAAATTTTGTTTTTCGATGCAAATTTTACATGTATTCAAAATATTGAATACATATTAGAATTAATATGAAATTTAATTTGGTTTTGAAAATTAATCAAACAAGATTTTGCCGAAATGTTAAAGTTTTGTAAAAAAGCATTTTTTTAACCGCTGACCGTCAAATGACGCATCCAAGAGCCTTGTAATTTCATGACTTTTTCGATAACATCACGGACGCAGCCATCACCGCCTTTGAAGGGAGAAACGTAGTGAGAGAGATTAATTATTTCGGGGCAAGCATCGCAAGGGCAACAGGCAAGCCCTACTTTTTGAATCACTTCATAGTCATTCAAATCATCGCCCATATAAATCGTATCAAAAAGATTAATCTTATGAGCAGCTACATAACTGTTAAAAATAGGTAGTTTATTATCAGCTCCCAAGTAATAATGGCGAATGCCCAACACTTTTAGGCGTTTTTCGATACTATTACCCTTGCCACCAGTCATGACGCAGACGTTATAGCCCTCTTCAATGGCTCGGCGGATGGCATATCCATCGCGGGTATGGAAAGTGCGCAGGAATTCTCCTGCGTCGGTGACTTGTAGCCGTCCATCGGTCATCACGCCGTCCACATCGAATATGAAAGTACGGATTTGACGAAAAACCTCGAGTTTGTTTTTCAAGGTTTGTGCATTTTTCAAGTCGGCACTAACGGTTATTATCTCGCCATTCATATACCCATTTTGCTTGTATTTGTTCAAGATGACCTTCGCTGCTATCTTCCTTTTTACCTTCAAAAGTAGGAATATCCAAAATCCACTCAAGTAATTGGGTGAATCGGATTCGGTAAATTTTGCCTTCATTAAATTCTTCCCCGAAGCGTTCATAGAGTTTCATAGCAATGTCTTCATGGTCACCCCAGCTAATCGGCAAATCGTCAAAATCTTTAAAAGCCATATTTGATTGATAAATTATAAATAATGATTGATACGTGGCAAAGGTAATACGACTTTCATTTATTTGGTTTAAAAATGGGGATTTTAAATAAAAAGAAACCCCTCAGTAATCATGTCGCGATACTGAGGGGTTTTATGTTTTTGAGCTGTACTGGATACGCTTAGAATTGGATTTTGCTGACGCTTGTCGCTTTGCCCGTTTCTACTTTCACGTTTTCAACGACCTTCGTGCCACAAGGGGATTCGCCGACAACTGAAACTTTATAAGTACCAGCGTTAAGCCCTTGCAATACAAAATTGCCCAATGAAGATGGAAAAGCGGATGTCAAAGTATCCGTTCCTTGAATAGCGTAAACGACGGTTTTGCAAGTACCGGCAGCTATTTCACCTCGAATGCTACCATTTTCAGCGTCTGTAAAAAGGCGTAATACAGGTTTCATACGGTATTCAATACCTTTTTTAACTTCTCTGACTGATTTAGCAGCGTCGAAATCCATCGTTACTTTGTATGATACACCTGCAACGAGTTTCTTTTCAAATTTTAATTTCAAACCTGATTTGTCTGAGCTACCGATAACGAGTGGGAATATCTTACCGTCCACCTTAACCGAGTTGTTATCACCCAACAATAGTCGGATTTCAGAAATATCACCTAAAGGCAATTTTGTCGTACCTAAATTGGTATCTAAGCCGTTTCTGAATTTCAAGACATCATAAACGCCTTTTTTAATAGTCAGTGCCTGCCAACCGCTTGTGCTTCCAGTGTCTTTGTTGACGTGAACTTCTGCGCCGATAACGTCTATCAAAACGGACTCAAAACTGCCGGGTCCGTCAGTCAAGCGCAACTCTAAAGTGGCTTGAGTATCGTTAGTAGCGTCTTTGCCACATGAGAAAATAGTGAGTAATGAAATGGTTAGGAATACAAAAAAAAGTTTTTTCATTCTGATAAAAATTTGATTTAAAAATATAAATAAAGATTTTAAGTAAGTACAATTAAGACGCCATGAAAACGCAAAATGCTCGCTGATTGTATAAGTTTTAAGTAGTTTTTGTGTCATAAAATAAACATGTAATTAATTTTAAGTACATAATTAATTAAAAAACAATGTTTTATGGGTTATTTTTTAACTAAAAAATTTTTTTAATTTTTAGTTAAAAACAAAGCCTTCATTCTGAATATTCAGAATGAAGGCTTTGTTTTAAGAATATTCCCTCCTGTCACGCTCCGCTCGCAGTGACA
>JAYTON010000435.1:0-19536 GCA_043747725.1 Saprospiraceae bacterium | reverse complement strand
TGCGCCTTCAGCAGCCCCTTGCTCAGAAGATTTGATGCAACATTCCCATTCCAAAACCGCCCAACCATCGTAGCCATATTGCGCTAATTTAGAAAAAATGCTTGAAAAATCTACTTGACCATCGCCCAGAGAACGGAATCGCCCTGCTCGATTTGCCCAATCTTGATAGCCACCATACACGCCCACTCTACCTGATGGGTTGAACTCCGCATCTTTTACGTGAAACATTTTGATTCTTTCATGATAAAAATCAATGTATTGCAAGTAATCTAATTGTTGAAGAACAAAATGCGATGGGTCGTACAGGATATTTGCCCGTTTATGATTTTTTAATTGCGCTAAAAACATTTCAAAAGTGATACCATCGTGCAAGTCCTCGCCCGGATGAATTTCGTAGCATAAATCCACGCCCGATTCGTCATATGCATCCAAAATCGGTTTCCATCGCTTGGCTAATTCCGCAAAAGCCGTTTCAACCAAACCTTTTGGACGCTGGGGCCAAGGGTAAACGGTGTGCCACATCAAAGCCCCTGAAAAAGTAGCACTCGCTGTCAAGCCTAAGTTTTCGCTGGCTTTAGCTGCCCAAAGGAGTTGCTGCACCGCCCATTTCTGACGCTCTGCAGGTTTACCTTTTACCTCATCGGGAGCAAAATTATCGAACATCAAATCATAGGCAGGGTTGACTGCCACGAGTTGCCCTTGCAAATGCGTTGAAAGTTCGGTAATTTCTAAACCGAATGATTTGACAGTGGCTTTAAGCTCTTGTGCGTAGGTTTTTGATTCGGCGGCGCGTTTCAAATCAATCAATCGGGCATCCCAGGTTGGTATTTGAATGCCTATATAGCCGAGTGAAGACGCCCATTGACAAATCCCTTTGAGTGAGTTAAAAGGTACTTCGTCGCCCATGAATTGAGCGAGAAAAATAGCGGGTCCTTGTATGGTTTTCATATATTTTTTAATCTTTTAAGTTGTTAAAATTTAAGATGTCCGACCTCGAATGGAAGACGGACATCTTTTTTTGTTTTTAGTGTGTGGTTTTTAGTGTGGAGAATTTAAACACTACACATTAAAAACGATACTCTAGAAAAATTACAACGCAGAGAACAAAGGATAGTATTTTTTTTCGTAGTCTTCTACAAGAGTAGAAAGATTTTCCAATTCCTTTGCTTCAGGCGAATTTTTAGACAGTTTTCGGTGCATTAATCGGAAAACACGGTCCAAAATCCTTTCATACTGCCATTCAGATTTAATTTGTAAATGTCATTGCATGCGATAGATTTTGATTATAAAATTTTTAGATGATGTTTTATTAAAACAAAGTCAAACTTACTAAATATTTTGAAAAATATTCAAATCATTAACAAATATTTTTTAAAATCCACGACATTCATTTTTTTAACTTCATAATCAAAAACTAATCCAACGATTTTTTTTACTTGACTCTACCACTTTATAAATGAATTGCATACCCCGCACTCCGTCCGATACTGAGGGGTAGTCATACAACGCGTCTTGCTCTTTTCCTGCTAATTTAGCTTGGATATGCATAGCAAAATTGCGGTAAATATTAGCAAACGCTTCTAAATAGCCTTCGGGATGTCCTGCGGGTACGCGCGTATGAGCAATTGCAACAGGCGAGGCTGTCATTTGAGGATAAAGGAAACTCAAGCCCGTTCTCAAAATTTCTTTCGGGCGGTCTAACCATTTCATTATCAATGAGTTAGGCTCCATTTGATGCCATTCAAGTGCGCCTTTTTCTCCCCAAATACGGATGTTCAAACCATTCTCCTCCCCCACCGATATTTGAGAGCAATGCAAAATCCCCTTTGCCCCATTGTCAAAACGCATCAAAACATTGGCATCATCATCCAATAAACGCCCTTCGATAAAGGTCGTAATATCGGCGTATAATTCCTTGATTTTCAAGCCCGTCATGTATTCGGAAAGATTTTCAGCGTGCGTCCCGATGTCGCCTAAAGCCCCTGCTATACCTGAGCGTTTTGGGTCAGTGCGCCAAGAAGCTTGTTTAGATTCTTCACGCTTAGTCGCCAGCCAACCTTGTGGGTATTCCACGACGACTTTACGGATTTTACCGATGTCGCCATTTTGAATCATGGCGCGCGCATGTTTGACCATCGGATAACCCGTATAATTATGTGTCAAGGCGAAAAGCATCCCCGTTTTCTCCACCACTTTCTCCAATTTCAAGGCTTCATCGAGGCTGAAACTGAGGGGTTTATCGCATATCACATGAAATCCATTTTCCAACGCCATTTTTGCAGGAGCAAAATGCACATGATTGGGCGTGACGATGCTGATAAAATCCATCCGCTTATCCGCAGGCAATTTTTTCTCTGATTTTATCATGGTCATAAAATCGGGATAAATCCTTTTCGGGTCAATATACAATGCCTCACCTGAGCGACGCGAGCGTTCGGCTTCACTTGAAAACGCACCGCAAACAAGCTCAATTTGTCCATCCAAAGCCGCTGCCATGCGGTGAACGCCGCCAATAAATGCGCCTTCACCACCGCCAACCATGCCCATTCTTAATTTTCGCATACCGTCATTGCGAGCAAAGCGAAGCAATCTTTAAAGTATACCCCGCTGTCTCTTATTTTTTAAAGTTGAAAAAAATTAGCTGCTTAAAATCTAATATCTGTTATTCTAAAATCTACTCTTTCACACCTTCACCCAAGCATCCTTTCGACTACTTTCCAATATCCGCTCACAAATCAACAACTCTCTGTAACCATCTGCAAAGGTTGGATAGCTTGGATTGTCAGGCTGTTTACCTTCGGTAATGGCGGCATAAACTTCCTTGAACATTTGCTTCGATGTGTCGGGAAAGCCCTCGTTGTGTCCGCCCGGGAAAGTCATGATAGCACTTGCTTCTGGATAAGCTAATGAAGGGTCACGCATCAGCACTTCGTTATAACCATTGCGGTTGCCAATCCATAACTCATTGGGTGCTTCCGAATTGAAAGCAAAAGTTTTATTTGAACCTGATATTTCCAATTTCAATTGATTTTTACGTCCTGCAGAGACTTGCGAAACGGTGACAGAACCCAAATTACCATTATCAAAGCGCAATAAAACATTCGCATGGTCTTCCGTTTTAATCGGTACATCGGCGTAATCCTCGGCTGACAACATCTTGCCGGAATACGTTTCTACAGGCTTCAAAGGTTTCTTGCGGGTCTTGTGAATGGTGTTAAAATCCGCCATCACTGCCACAGTTTTCAAGCCCGTGATATATTCGATAACGTCCATCAAATGCGAGCCAATATCCGCAATTGCCCTTGAATCGCCCGATTTATCAGGCTCTAAACGCCAATTATAGTCCGTTTCGTAAAACAACCAATCCTGCAAATATGAACCGATGATGGAATAAACATCACCCAAATCCCCCTTCTCTCGCATGGTTTTCATCTGCCGCACCAAGGGATAATACCGCAAGTTGAAATGCACTGCATTCACCAAACCCGATTCAGCTGCCAACGCCACTAATTCCTCCGCTTCGTGCAGGTCTTTTGCCAATGGCTTTTCACAAACTACATGCTTACCAGCCAACAATGCTGCTTTGGATTGGGCATAATGCAGAAAATTGGGCGTACAAATATGCACCGATTGAATATCGTCTTGCTTCAATAAATCTTCAAAAACATACCATCGAGCGATGCCCAATTGCTTGGCTTTGGCTTCCGCCAATTCGATGGTGACTTCGCACAATGCAGCGACTTCCACATTGGGCAATCGGCGCAAGGCTTCAATATGAGCCGGTCCAATAAACCCTGTTCCGACGACTCCTACTTTAATTTTGTTCATAATTAATGGTGTATAAAATTTGATAAATATATTGATTTTTCATTCTATAACTTCCAAATACTGAGGGGGTATATACTACCGTATTTTAATTGACTGCAAAACTGATAAACTGCAAAACGCATAGTTTTAATTATGGCGAATTCGCTATAATTAAAATCAGGATTACACATCTCCTCCCAAACCTTGATAAATTCAAGTATATTTCGATTGCGTAGCCAATTAGAAATATGAAAATCACTATCTTTTCCTTTTAACATATCTGTCAAAGAAATATAGTCATTTTCATGTAAAATGCTGATTTCAGTATTCTCAACAATTATAGTTTTTGGGGTAATATTTTAAATTTTTAGTTGATTAAGCACCCCCTCAGTATTTTAAAAAAACACTGCCGGTTTTATTCAAACTTTACAATCATTTGGGTCAAATAGGGTACAAATTGTACCCCATTTGCATTTAATTTTACGGTTTTATGATGCTATTTGCGTTTTACCTCTGCTACTCATATAAAAATACAAGCCTGCAAAAGCAACGACCAATAAAATTGGCAACATATTGATACTGCCTAAAACATTTTGCCCGGCTTGCAATTCATTCATACCTGCTGCTTTGTTGGCATCAAGTTTTGGCCCGATGAAGAACGTCTGATAAGCCCAGTTGCCTAACATACCTACACCGCCCATTAATGACAAGCCCAATGCACCCGATTGAGGGATTCTATCATTCACAAAACCCAACATGGTGGGCCAGAAGTAACAAACGCCCATCGCAAAAACGGCTGCTGCCAGATAAAGCATATTTCCCTCCGTTGTTCTCAGCAAATACAAACCCAATACTGCCAATATGGAGGATGCTAATAAAACACGAATGGGGTTGAAGTCATGAATATAAGGTCCACCAAAGTAACGCCCGACAGCCATAATGCCGTTTACCAAAGCCAATATCAAAAGAGGATTTGCCCCTGCATTACCCAAAAGTTTATCTACCCATTGACCTGTGCTTAATTCAGTATTGGCTGAAAAAAACATACAAACTGCCATAAACAAAAACAAGGGTGTAGCACAAGCTGCAAACATTTCGCTAAATGAGGCACCTGAAGCGACCCGTTCTGTTTGTGGAAACTCTTGCCCCCAAAACATATAACCATACACTAAAGTCGGTATTAAAATCAAGGCAACTTGCAATTCCCAACCTAAACCTAAATATTTCATGCCTGCTGCCAATAATGACCCGATAACTAAACCGCCAGGAAACCAAACATGAAAACGGTTGAGCATTCCAATTTTATTGTCAGTGTACATAGAAGCTACAAGTGGATTACAAACCGCTTCTACCATACCGTTAGCGAATCCTACAAGGAATGTTGAAACGAAAAGCGTCCAAAAACCACCTGAAAAAATAGTTAAAAGAAGCCCTAAAAGGTGCGCGCTAAATGCCACCCACATCCATCTTTTCATACCTAATAAATCTACGAAAAAGCCACCAAGCGTCGTCGCTACAGGGAAGCCAAAAAAAGCCATACCTGCTATCATGCCTAATTCGGTATCAGTCAGGCTAAATTGTTTGCCCAAATCGCCTAACATGCCCGCGCGAATAGCAAAAGTCATGGATGTTACCAATAATGCCACACATGAGGCATTGAAAAGTCTTGTTTTGTTAATTCCCATTGTTTTATTCCGTTTTAAACTTGTTGAAAAATTGGTTATTTTATACGTTGTTGCCTTATTTTTTTAATTCAACCCTTACAATACCTTAATCTTCATATTGCGAAACCATACCTTATTGCCATGATCCTGCAAAGCAATATGTCCTTTTTTAGCTTTTCCAAACATCGGCATATTTTTAAATTTGCTACCTGCTACCAAAGCATCCCATTCTTTTCCGCCAAGTTGAAATTCCACTATCTTCTCGCCATTCAACCAATGCTCTACATGACCTTTATTGATGATTAAACGTGCTTGATTCCATTGCAATGCCGGTCTCACAGGTTCTTTGCTGGATGAAATCAAATCATATAAGTCTCCTGCTCGGTGTTTAATAATTTTAGCATCGGGATGGCAGGCATTGTCTAATACTTGCATTTCAGGACCTGAGTGCCATACATATTGTAGTGAGTCGTTTGGATTTTCAATCACGTTATATATAATGCCCGAATTGCCGCAAGTGTCAATCTTCCAATCCACACTCAATTCAAAATTTTCATACTCATCCGCAGTAACAATATCGCCGCCATCTAAAGCTTGCCATTTGCCTTCTACGCGCTTCGCATTGAGGTGAATAGCCCGCTCTACCGTATCAACAACCCACCCCGACCCTATCGTGGTTTTCTTGTAATTGTGCCAACCAGCCATTGATTTGCCATCAAAAAGGAGTTTAACACCGGCTTTTTGTTCATCGGCAGAGAGCGTATTGATGGTTGAAAACTGAGGAGTGCTTTTTTCAGCAGTACCTGATTGAGCTGGTTCATTGTTTTTGCAATGGACAAAAACGGCGCATAAACACGCCAATAGTAGGTTTTTTTTCATGATTTTTTGAATTATGACTAATGGTGTATTATAAAAATAAAATTTGAAGTAGAATTTCGGTTTAAAATTAAAATTAAATGTCAAGTTGACAATTATTTGCGAAATAAAATTTTAAAAAATTAGTCAAGAGTCTTTTATCAGCCGATAAAACTTGAAAGTATTGTTTACTTTTTTCAGTTTTTGCGTTTTGCAGTTTTTCAGTCAATTAGCCTAAAATGCTAAGGGGCCATGTTTATTTTTCAAATATATTTGTCAACACATAAAATTGGTAAAATTCGTGGCACCTTACACTACATATATTAAGGAAAGCTAAGCGTTTCTCAGTTTACCCTTTTATGCGTTTCTCAGTTTTGCAGTTTTGCAATCCGAAAACTTGAAACTACATTCAGAATTTTTTAAAAACATGTGTAACGTTTTTCATTCTTTCAGTTTTGCAGTCTGAAAAATGGTTTCTATCTTGTGGCGTGAATCAAACAAAGCGGACTGAAGTCCGTGCTACATTTTTATGAAAATAGGTATTTCCAATCTAAAAGGGGGCGTCGGGAAGACAACCGTTGCTCAAAATCTTGCGGTTTGTTTCGCACACATCGGATATAAAGTGTGCATTGTGGACACCGATACGAACCAAAATTCGCTCGCGTGGTCGGGTGTTCGGGATGAAAATCTGCCCGAAATTCTCGTCGTGGGGGCTATTGACAGCAAAGCGCTCAACAAAACCGTTGACAAATTGCATAAAGACCATGAAATTGTCATCATTGATGGCACACCGTCGTTGTCAGAAATGACAACGCGGATTATCCTTTCGAGCGATATTTTGCTGATTCCGATTCTCCCAAGCGGTCATGATTTCCGAGCGATGAACCAATTTTTTGAGCGGTACGAACAAGCCAAAGTCTTTCGAGATAATATTCCTGCTTATTTTCTGCTGAATCAATTTTCCGAAAATCTGAATGTGCATCAGGATATGAAAATCTTATTGGCAGATTTTGGAATGAGGATTTTAAAAACCACCTTAAATAAGCGCGTGGCTTATGTGAAAACGGGCATAGAGGGGCGAGGCGTGTATGAATCCAATGATGAAAAAGCCAAAGAAGAAATGGTGCGCTTGACGCAAGAGATTGTCGGCATTGCTCAGGAAATAGGGCTTATGCAAGTAGTTACTTGATTTTTTACAAAGTTTTTCAGTTTATCAGTTTCACCTTTTTTCAGTTTTGCAGTCTTAAAATTATAAAATCATGGCAAAGGATAAAAAAACAGATTACAGTAAATTGACTTTGGGCGCTAAAATTCCGATTACGAAAACGGAAACAGAAGTCAAATCTCCACCCATCGTCATGCCCAAAGCGGAAAAAATGGAAAAGGCAGTAAGCCTCATTCATGCCGAAAAGCCTGTGGCGAAAATCATGAAACCCATGAAAACGGAAGAACGTTCTTTGCGCGTAACGCTCGATATTCCGCTTTCATTGCATGCTCAAATCCGCATGAAAACATTTCAAGATGGTATTTCGATGAAGGAATATTTCTTGGAACTGGCTAAAAAAGATATGAACATTTAATGGGTGATTGGGATATTTGATTTTTTACAAAAAAAGGAAATTTAAAAACGGAAATCTAAATATGTCAGAAGATAAAAAAAAGAAACTGGATAGTGGCGTGAGTAAAATTACGCAGCGTCTGCTCGAAGGGGCGATGCAAGTACGCCTCGATAGAGCCAGTATAGAAGATGCTATTTTTCAACATTCAGTCTTATGCCAAACTTTTTTGCCGTATCGCAATCCGGGCGATGATATGAAAATATGGCAACAGCGGCAAGGTAATGTCAGTCTCGCCGTGCAAGCCAACCACGTTTTGAACCCTGAAACGGGCGAATTTGAGTTCGTCGGCTTGCCTTATGGCACTAAATCGCGGCTGATCTTGGCACATATCAATAGTGAAGCGGTGAAAACGCAGAACCGGCTAATTGATGTAGAGGAAAGTATGACCGCTTTTATCAAAAAAATAGGGCTGAATCCCGACGGACGCACCATCAGAGAAGCAAAGGAACAGCTACGCCGCCTCACAGCTTCCATTATCAGCATCGGCTATTCGGACGGTGAAAAAGGCATGCAAGTAGACCTGAAAATTGTAAAGGCATTTGACCTTTGGTTTCCCAAAAATGAAAAACAGCGCATCCAATGGACGTCTAAAATTCAGCTCACGGAAGAATATTTTACCAGCCTTATTAACCACGCTATTCCGCTCGACGAACGGGCATTGGCTGCACTTTCGCATAATGCGATGGCGTTGGATATTTATGCTTGGCTCGCCCAACGGTTGCATCGGGTAGAGTTTGGCAAACCACAATTCATCGCTTGGTCTAATCTGAAAGAACAGTTTGGGCAGGGGTATGACCGTATGGACAAGTTCAAAGAGGTTTTTAGAAGAACGTTAAAAATTGTTTTGACCCAATATCCATCTGCTAAATTGACAGAAGATAAGAATAAAGGCTTTTTTATGCACAACTCACCATCTCCGATTCCGCCTAAAATCATTCATTTGATAGATAAAAAGTAAAAAAAGGTCACGTGCAGTTTGGTGGAGTTCATGCCTTTTTTTAAGTACTGTACTGAGGGGGGTGGTTTATACACGTGCAGTTTGGTGGAAAATGGGTGAAAAAAGAGGTATTTTAGAGATTATAAACCCAACAAAATGTTGTACACGTGCAGTTTGGTGGAAATTAGGCATTTTTAACTATAACAAACCATCCTTTGATGTTATACCAGTGTAGTTTGGTGGAGTTTATACAAAAAAGCACGTGTAGTTTGGTGGAGTTAATCACGTGCAGTTTGGTGGACAAACCTATATCCATTTCCTATATCTTTTTTACCTATAACCGCTTGTTCTGTTTTTTTTGAAAAATTTGAATTTCGACAAAATGTTCTCTTGCGCGGCGTTTGAGTTATAACAAATACAAGGTCGGAGTAAGTGAATCTGTTATAGTTTACAAAATTTAAGATGAAATATTAGTTTTATTCCAATAATTCATATCTTTGAACACACAAGCATTCTGAAAACCGATATGAGTTCACTATTTACCAATTGACGCATACTGAAAGTATCGCGTATCTTGACCAACAGGGAACTCTACCGTGAACATTTTTAACTATGAATACAACCGATTCAACAAGTGTTTGGGCTAATGTTTTGCCTTGCCTCTCTATTAGAAAGGTCTTCTTTTTTTTCTTAATCATCGCTTTTTTACCTATTAAACTTTTTTCTCAAAAGTCTTCGACTTGCACTGATGCTGCTAAACCGGTAGCTCATTGCAAACCCGTGACGCTTTTCCTCAATGCATCGGGCAATGCTACGCTCACTGTCGCTCAAGTCAATGATACCTCAACGGATGATTGCGGACTTGATAGTATTTGGCTGCGCAAAACGGCGTTTGATTGTACCCATTTAGGCACTAATGAAGTGTATTTAATTGTGCGAGATTCTGTCAAAAATTTAGATTCTTGTAAGGCAATTATCACAGTGCGCGATACGATACCCCCCTCAGTCGCCACGTCTTTTGCGATGACATTTTGCCGAAATACGACCATTTATTTAGATAAAACAGGGAATATTGATTTAAAAGTGGACTCAATTAATAATCGTGCGACTGATAATTGCGGCATTATAAGTATGTCTTTGAATAAAACTTCTTTCAATTGTTCAAATATAGGCATCAACGATGTTGTTTTAACAGCAAAAGATGCCTCAGATAATGCGTCCAATTGCACGGCGAAAGTGACGGTACGCGATACGATACCCTCCTCAGTCATTTGCCCTTTGGACATTATAAAATCATTAAATACCGGGGCATGCGAAACGAGAGCCACTTTTTCTGTAACGGCGACGGATAATTGCGCCATGACTTTGAAACAAACAATGGGATTGCCTTCGGGCAGCTTGTTTTCAATCGGTGCAAGCCCGATTGTTTTTGAGGCGAAAGATGCGTCGGGCAATGTGAGGCAATGCGGATTTTATATTCGGGTGATAGAAAATTCATCGTCGGGGCAAATGAGTTGCAATGGCAATCAATCTGTCGCGTTGAATAGCTCATGCGAGCAGACAATTCGGGTAGGTGATTTACTCGTCGGAACAGATTATGGTTGTTTCGATAATTATAAATTAACCCTTTTTGACGGCTCAATTGCTTTAGCGGATAATACGCTTCGCGCTCAAAATATAGGCAGACGCATACAAGCGAAGGTGACGGATACGCGCGTAGGCAACTCGTGCAGCGGCTTTATTAACGTTACAGATAATGCACCGCCTCAGATTTTGAAGCCCGATGATGTAACCGTGCATTGCGCTCAAGTGCCGAGAAATGGCTCACCCCTCAGTAGTTTGACTGGAGAGCCGCCTGTGATTGCTGAATGTTCAGGCACACGGACGACTTATTTTGACCAGTTTTATACGCGCACTTGCTCTGAGCCTTACACTTCGCCACCGACTGGTTTCCCTTCTGATATGACATTTGATGCGTTCAAAGCTAATAATTGTTCAAAAATAATAGTCCGTCAATTTTATGTGAGAGACTATTACAATAATGAAAGCACGACTAAACAAGTGATTTATGTTAAAAATGCGGCGTTTTTTGACATTCAATGTCCAACGGGTTTATCTATAAATTGTACTGGCACACCTATTAATACTGAGCCTGATTCTGTGACGGTTAATGGTCAAACGCTCGCAGGTACAGGTATGCCGCGCTATGCGACAGGCGAGTCGCTGCAAGGAGGTTCATGCCTGATGCAAAGCTCTTGGAAAGATACGCGATTTGATTTCAACGATGGTACCTATTTAATAAGGCGTCAGTGGGTGCTGTACAATTTTTGTAATGGTAAGTTTGATACCTGTTTTCAAAATATATTTGTCAATGAAGGTGTGCCGACAATTGCTTGCAAATCGAATTTTACGGCTAATCTGACAGTAGGTAAAACAGTGACAGTGACGGCAGAAATGGTGCTTTCGAGCGTGTATGACCTGTGCACGCCGCGCGATAAATTGCAATTCGGTATTCGGAAAGTAGGGCAGGGGAGTGGCTTCCCTGCTACTAATGGGCTAGCATTCAGCTGCTCTGAATTGGGTACTTACTCGGTGGAGATATGGGTAAAAGATGAATCGGGCAGGACGGCGAGTTGTAGCACCACGATTCGGATTGCTGATGTCAATAATTATTGCATACCCCCCCTCAGTATAAAAGGTAAAATTCAGATGGAAAATAATAATTTCATCAGTGCGAATACCGATTTGACGACTTTTAACAGTACGGTGTTGAGTTCGCAGTTTTCAGCAGATTTTGCGTTTGGTAACCTCCAAAGCGGGCAGTCATATCGAGTAGTGCCGCAACGCCCGAAGGATTGGCTCAATGGGGTTACGACGTTTGATATTGCGCTGATTAGCCGCCACCTTTTGGATATTGAACCTTTCAATTCGCCTTATAAAATCATTGCTGCTGACGCTGATCGAGATGGCGATATTTCCGCAGCCGATATGTTGTATATCCGCAAAATTATATTGCGGCAATTAGATAGCATTCCGGGCAATCGCCCCTGGCGTTTTGTGCCTAAGCAATTTGTTTTTCCGAATCCGAATAATCCATTTTCTACGGATTTCCCTGAATCCATCAACTATGCAACTCTGACAGATAGCATTAAAAATGCAGATTTTGTAGCAATCAAAACAGGGGATGTCAACCTATCGGCGCGGGATAATTTACCGCCCATAGCATTGGCTCAGAATAATAGACGAGTGTTGAATTTTTATATAGACAATGCTATTTTTAAAAAAGGAGACATAAAAGAAATCACCATTACTACAGATGAAACGGCGGCGCAAGGGTTTCAATTTACTTTAAATTATGATAAGCGTTTTTTGAATATCCTCAAAATAGAAAAAGGACAAAGTAATTCAATTGAAGGGCTTGATGCATCTAATTATGCACTTTTTAAAGAAGCCGGTAAAATGACGGTGAGTTGGAATGGGGAAATACATGGCAAAAAGACTTTTATAATTAAAGTAGAGGCTGTTGAGAATGTTGAATTAAAAGATGCTTTAAAAATTACATCAGATATGACCCCTGCCGAGGCTTATACTTTTTCGGGTGAAACAATGGCAGTGCGTTTTAATTTTAATACTGAAACTGTCACTGAGAGCGAAGCATTGCCATTGCGAGGCACGAAGCAAACTGAGGTGTCTGATATTCTACTCTTTCAAAATGAACCCAATCCGTTTAGCAATGAAACGATGATTCGATTTATGTTGCCTGAACCAGGTGTGGGGCAAATGACTGTATTTGATGAAACGGGTAGGATTTTGAAACAAATTAAAGGCATGTTTTCAAAAGGGATGAATAATATCAACATTACCGCTGATTTTCAACTACCGACTGGCGTTTTGATGTATCGGTTGGATATATTTAGAGATTTTGGGAAAAGTGCGCCTTTTTCGGCGACAAAGCGAATGGTCGTTTTGAGGAAATAGAGATTTAGAAGCAATTATAATAGATAATGTCTAAAAAAATGTGTCAAATACTGAGGGGTGATGGCAACTAAACGCTCGGTAATAGCAACTAACTGCTCAGGAATAGCAACTAACTGCTCGGTAATGGCAACTAAACGCTCGGTAATGGCAACTAAACGCTCGGTAATAGCAACTAAATGTGAGATTATTTTAAATATTGACAATCCCATCTACAATATAACATTACAAATAAAAGGAGGCTGGCAGCGACTCTAATAGTAAAAGCGTTTTAACTAAGGTGTGACAAGATGAACCATATATTATGTTTTAATGAAGGGCGCTAAAATTTTTATACTGTGAATTAAAAAATTTTGATAGAAAATTTTGTAAATGAAAATTATTCCGTAACATTGCGATATATTTAAAAACAACAAGAAGTATAACCAAAGAACTTTTGGGCTCAATTGACCAAAAGTTTTTATTAGAAAAGATGAGTTAATTGTCAAGATGACACTTAAATTAAATGCTATAACACCTGTTTTGAGCATTTTCTTAGGAATTTAAGTATGAATGCCAACTTGACAATTAATTATTTAATATTCATTTTATTACTTATCAAATTGCTCATTTCATAAACAAACTCTTTTAATTAGCATGGTAACTAAACTAAACTCACTAGGACGCTTTGTTGTAATTCTGATGTGCTTATTCGCAAGCGTATCAGCAATGGCACAAGCGAGACAGGTGACGGGACAAATTCTTTCGGGCGAAGACAACCAACCGCTTCCGGGAGCCAGTGTCGTCATTAAAGGTACTGCAACAGGTACCGTAACAGACCTTGACGGAAAGTTTTCTCTTTCTGTTCCGGGCGATAATACCGCCTTGATGATTTCTTACGTGGGTTTTACCACGCAGGAAGTAGCAGTCGGAAAGGAGTCTGTTATTAATATTACGCTTGCATCAGCTACTTTGCAGGAAGTAGTTGTTACGGGTTATTCGATTGATAGTAAAAGGCAAACAACAGGTGCCGTTTCTACCATTAAGCCTAAAGACTTGACTGCGATTCCTTCTGGAAACGTTGAGCAACAATTACAAGGTCGTGTGGCTGGAGTAACTGTTATTACGAATGGACAGCCGGGTACAAATAGTATCGTCCGTGTACGCGGTTTTGGGGCTTTCGGTGGTAATGAACCGCTTTACATCGTTGACGGTGTTCCTGTAGGTTCAACCAATTTTTTAGCACCTGATGACATTGAAGCTACTACCGTTTTGAAAGATGCTGCTGCTGCTTCTATCTATGGAGCCAGGGCTGCTAACGGTGTTATTGTTTATACCACTAAAAAAGGTAAGAAAAGAGCTAAGAAACTCGAAGTAAGCTATGATGGTCTTTATGGGGTAACGGATCCGGGAAAGGGACAAGAGATGCTTAACCCAACGGATTTTGCAACATGGACTTGGAATGCCCTTAGGAACACTGCGATAGCTGATGGCAAAACGCCTACTTTCAATCATCCGCAATTTGGTACAGGTGCAACACCTGTTATTCCTGATTATATCAATGTAGGTGGTACCCCGGGTGTTGTCGGAAGTGTGGATTTAAATGCGCTTAAACCAAAATATAATGTGGATCCTACTGCTGGGTCTATATTCCAAGTTGTCAAAGCCAACAAACAAGGTACTGATTGGTATGGTGCGATTACACGCAAGGCACCGCTTCAACGTCATAATATAGGCTTTTCAGGCGGTACGGAAAGCAGCCGTTTTTATGTCGGAATGGGTGCACAAAATCAAGACGGTATTTTATTGAATAACAGTTTCAAACGCTATAATTTCCGTGTCAATACTGAATTTGACTTGACAAGTAAATTAAGAATTGGTGAAAACTTGCAGTTTACTTACCGTTCTGTATTAGGTCAGGGTGGTGGAAACGGCGGTCAAGGTGTAGCACAAGACGAAAATGATATTCTTAGCGCCTTCCGTATGCCTTCGATTATTCCTATTTATGACGAATATGGTGGCTATGCAGGCACAGCAGCGAAAGGATTCAACAATCCGCGTAACCCTGTCGCTGCCCGAGATAATTCAGTAAATAATAGGAATTTTAATGCTAATGGTTTTGGAAATATTTATGCAGAACTTGATGTACTTCCAGGATTGACCCTTCGCAGCAGTATAGGCGGTCAATACAACAATTTTTACAGCAAATTTTATGACCGTCAACAATATGAGAACTCTGAAAATAACGCGAGTTTTAGCTTTGGAGAAGGCGGTGGATATAGTTTTGCTTGGGCTTTCACCAATACAGCCAATTATAAGAAAAAGTTTGGTGTACACGAAATTGATTTATTAGGAGGTATCGAATCATTAAATGATGGTAGAGGCAGGAATATTAATGCTTCAGGTCTTAATCCTTTTTCTAAAGACATTGATTTTATCAATCTTGGAGCTTCTAAAAAAGCAGACCAAACGGTTAATAGTAATTTATTTAGTGGTGTTAATTTCTTTTCCGTATTCGGAAAAGCGAATTATTCTTATAATGACAAATATTACTTAACAGGTGTTATTCGCCGCGATGGTGCTTCTCGGTTTGGTGTAAACAATCGGTATGGTATATTCCCCGCCGTATCGGCAGCTTGGCGTGTATCAAGCGAAGAGTTTATGAAAGGACAATCTTTTATTACGGATTTGAAAATTCGTGGTGGTTGGGGTCAAATGGGTAACTCTAATAACGTTAACCCAAACAACCAATTCAGTTTATATGCTTCTAATGTTGGTATTTCTGTATATGACATTAATGGTACAAACAACTCTGCTGCGACCGGTTACTACCGCAGTCGTATCGGCAACCCTAATGCAAAATGGGAAACAAGTACCACAACGAACATTGGTTTCGATGCAACTTTATTGAGTGGAAAATTAGATTTCATATTGGATGTTTGGCGTAAAAAAACGGAGGACTTATTATACCAGGTACCGCTTCCTGCGGGCGTTGGTCCTTCGGCTGCTGCCCCCTCAGTAAATATTGCCAATATGCTCAATGAAGGCATAGACCTTCAATTAATTAATCGTGGTAAAATTGCCGGCGATTGGAATTACGAATTGAATGTAACAGGTGCTTGGTTGAAAAATCAAATTACAAGTATAGCACCTGACGCGAATGTTACTTATTTCGATGGTCCGGGTTATCGTGGTGTTACACCTGTACGCAATGTTGTTGGTCAAGGTATATCTAACTTCTTTGGTTATAAAGTTTTGGGTTATTTCAAAGACAAAGCTGAAGTAGATGGCGCACCAACTCAAACAGGCGCAGGTCCGGGTCGTTTCCGTTATGAAGACAACAATGGTACTGATGCGAATGGTAAATTAACCGGTCAACCTGATGGCAAAATTACTTCAGCTGACCGTACTAACATTGGTAGCCCTATACCAAAATTTGTAGGTGGTTTGAATTTGAGAATTAATTACCAAGGCTTTGAATTTGCCGCTTATCTTTATACTTCTCTTGGTAACAAAATTTTCAATTTTAGTAAGTGGTACACTGATTTCTATCCTTCTTTCACAGGTGCATCCATTAGTGCAAGAGTGAAAAACTCTTGGACACCTTCTAATTTAAATCCGGAAGGACCTATTTTTGAAGGTGCTTCTAATTTTAGTACCAATAGCCAATCGAACTCTTGGTATGTAGAAGATGGTTCTTATTTGAGATTACAAAATATTGCTGTATCTTATAATTTGCCAATGACTATTTTGAAAAATACAGGTATTAAAAGAGCGAGAATTTCTTTGTCAACTAATAACGTTTTCACTATTACAGGTTACAAAGGCTTAGACCCGGGAGTGGGCGGTGCGGTAGATACTAACTTTGGTATCGACATTGGCAACTATCCTGTTACTCGTAGTGTGGTTGCAGGCTTAAGTATAGGATTTTAATGCTTAAAAATTTAATTATTCAATAAACAAGTAAATAAGCAGAATTAGATGCTAAATTTCATAATTGATTGTCTAATTCTGTTTATTTACACAATTCAAAAAATAAAAAAATGAAAAATATTTTTAATAAGAAAGTATTTATCGCTACAGTAGCTCTTTCTATGTTCGTAGTGATTTCTTGTAAGGATAGCTTTCTCGATGTAAAACCTACGGGACAGCTTGCACAAGCACAATTATCCTCAAAAGCCGGTTTGGAAGGCTCTTTGATTGGAGTGTATGCTGAGCTTGCCGGTAATGGTTTTTCACGTTTAGCAGCATCTAATAATTGGGTATTTGGAAGTATCGATGGTGGTGATGCCAACAAAGGTACAAATGCCGGTGATTATTCTGCTATCAATGAAATTCAACGCTACGCTTCGCTTCCCACAAATGGTGATATTGGCTCGACTTACAAAGCCAAATATGAGGGTATTGCCCGTGCCAACAGCGTATTGCGTTTAATAAAAACGGCAGACGCAACGGTGTCAGATGCTGATAAAGCACGCATAACAGGCGAAACGCGTTTTCTTAGAGCACATTATTATTTTGAGTTGAAGCGCCTTTTCAATAATACGCCTTACATTGATGAAAATACAGACGAAGCAACCATCAGTAAAATAGGTAACGACGTGGACTTATGGCCTAAAATCGAAGCTGATATGAAAGCTGCTTATGATGGATTGCCTGAAACACAAAGTGGCGCAGGTAGAGCCAATAAATGGGCTGCCGGTGCTTACCTTGGTAAAATTTATCTGTATCAGAAAAAATTTACAGAAGCCAAAGCAGTGTTTGATGCAGTGATTACAAATGGAAAAACGGCAAATGGTAAAAAATATGGCTTAGTGCCTAAATATGCACAAATATTTAATGCTGCCAATGATAATCACGAGGAATCTATATTGGCGATTCAATCAGCAACAAATACGGGCGTTGCAAGTAATGCAAACGGATTTGATGATTTGAATTATCCATATAATACAGGTCCCAATGGTCCGGGCAATTGCTGCGGTTTCTTCCAACCAAGTATTGAATTAGGTAATTCATTCCGCACGGATGCGGCGGGTTTACCATTATTAGACGGTTCGTACAATATTGGGGCTAATGCTGTTAAAACTGACCAAGGGATTTCATCACAAACTGCCTTCACAACTGACGCAGGCAATTTAGATCCACGTATTGACCACTCTATAGGTCGTCGTGGTATTCCGTATCTTGATTGGCAAGACCATCCGGGATTTGACTGGATTCGTGACCAATCTTACGGGGGTCCTTATTCGCCTAAAAAATTCATTTATTACAAATCTCAAGAAGGTACATTGACAGATGGTAGTTCATGGACGCGTGGTTATGCAGCAATGAACTATTGTATTATCCGTTTTGCTGATGTGCTTTTGATGGCGGCTGAAGCTGAAGTAGAAGTAGGCAGCTTAGAAAAAGCGCGTGAATATGTTAATTTAGTCAGAACACGTGCTAAAAATCCAGATGGCACAGTAAAAAAAGGCGGTGTTGATGCTGCTAAATATGTTATTAATACTTATGCAGTTCCTTTTACTGACAAAGCTATAGCCCGTAATATTGTTCGTTTCGAGCGTAAACTCGAATTGTCTGGTGAAGGTCATCGTTTCTTTGACCTTGTACGATGGGGCATTGCAGACAAGGAACTCAACGCTTATTTAAACTTTGAAGGTAAAGTGTTAACTACAGCTTTAGGTGGTGCAACATTCACAAGCAAAGCACAATATCAACCAATCCCTCAAGATCAAGTTGACTTGCAAGGTGCTGGTGTTTTAAAGCAAAATCCAGGTTATTAATAGAAAAAATTAAAAACCTGTTTAAAATGCACAGCTGCAAAATATTAAATGTAAAAGCTATATCGTAAATTGACTGATTGCTTTTAGCAATGCTTTACACCACTATAGTTTTAAATTTTGCAGTTTCTAAAACAGTTTCTAAAAAGCTGTTTAAAGATAAAAAATCAATTTTCGTCTCAATTTTTAATTGAGATGAAAAATACAAAAAGATAATCTTAGCTTTAGCCCAAGACGACAAAAAATAGGCTAAATACTGAGGGGGTCTTAATGTGTAAGCCTAATTAGATGGCTTTTGATTTTACCTTTAAACAGCTTTTTTTATTGTCTAAAAACCCTTTGTTTAACGACTATGAAACAAACATTTTCAATTGTATTATTTGCTTTAGCTCTAAGTGGGTGCGGTAAAGAGAAAACACTATTCAAATTGTTGGATAGCAGTCAAACGGGCATTGAATTTAGCAATACCATTACTGAGTATGATTCTTTAAATATCCTCAATACTGAATTCATTTACAATGGCGGCGGTGTAGGCATTGCCGATTTGAATGGAGATGGACTACAAGATATTTTTTTTACAAGTAATCAAGAAGACAATAAACTCTACCTCAACAAAGGCAACCTCAAATTTGAAGACATCACAGATAAAGCAGGAATAAAAAAACAGCCTCACCAATGGTCATCCGGCGTCAATATAATAGACATCAATCAAGATGGCAAACCCGATATTTACGTCAGCAACACTTTTCATCCGAATCCTGAATTAAGAAGAAACACTTTGTACGTCAATCAAGGCAATAATACTGAGGGGGTGCCTCAGTTTGCCGAGCTTGCTAAAGCTTACGGTATTGACGACACGACTCACTCCTCCAACGCTCAATTTTTTGACTACGACAATGACGGTGATTTAGACCTTTTCA
>JAYTON010000434.1:0-1803 GCA_043747725.1 Saprospiraceae bacterium | reverse complement strand
TAAATTAGCACTGGCTTCTTTGGGAGCCCTTTCGCTTCTGGCATGCGGCAAACAATCTGCTGCCGACACTCAAACTGGCTCCGAAGTAAAGTACGTTCGCCCACTCACAGAGCCACTTGTTTCTCCCGTAAAAGACCCTCTCGACTACCGACAATGGTGTGCGCTCAAAAACCCACCCGAAGGCGTGGGCAGGGCATTGGGTGATATTATGGAGTTGGCTCGGTTTGTAGCTAATGAAAGAGGCGTTTCTGAAGCTCAAATTCCTTGGACTTGTTTAGCTTCTTATGAATTTTTGATGAATGAAAAAAGAATCGTAATTGGTTCAGGAATTGAAACTGTTTGGCCCCTTGTAGCATTTAAAAATGCAGAAGTGGTGAACGTAAGTGGTAATGTGCTTAAAGATTTAAGACCTTTAACTCTAATGCCTAAATTAAGGCTTATTTATGCTCAATTGAATCGCGAAGATCATGACGGAGGTCGTTACCCTCTCACATGCCCGTCTACGACGATAACATGCCGAGTTGACAGGCCTATGTGAGTCTTTTTTAAATTAGTTTAAGTTTTACAATGAGTCCTCCGATAAGAACATTATTGGAGGACTTTTTCTTATGAAGAATACTATTTTACCCGTTACCTTATCCTGACTTCAGCACCGAAATCCCAAAAAACGTTGTTTAAAAAATATTTTTCTAATAATTTTGGCGAAATTTAATTATTTTGCACCGATGTCGTGGTTCGACTTCATGCAGACCTTTTGCAAGTGGTGTATAGCCATCGACCATGTTTATAAGAAGACGTCAAATCGACGGAACCGACCATATAAAGATTGTTATTTGCGAATCTGTCAGAACAGGCCGTAAAGTCGTGCAAAAAACAATCCGCACTGTTGGAACAGCTCACAAAGAGAACTAAATGTTTATCTGAAAGCAGCTGAGCACCTTAAATCTGAGCTTGAAAATTCATGAAGGGGAGGATTCTTTTTGATGATTGCGATTCCATAAATATTTCAAACAAAGAATTGAAAATACCTCAAAAAACAACTGTTCATGTTGAAAATCTGAAAGAAATTGAGCGTTGCATAGAAGGGTCTATCGATATTTTCGGGTACGCAACTTTGGAAATGAATATTGATAAATTAGTAAAACCGGAAAAAAACTGAGCTACCCAATCACCTTATATCTCAACGTATTTATGTGTGTGCGAGTAAGAGAAATCTGCGGATATTATTGAAAAGAAACATTGGAAATTGACGAAGTTATTTGGAATAAAAAACTCAAACATAGCATTGCTCACAACGAAAAATAATTAATTCTGAAACTGATTCTATAAAATAAATAAGTTTCAAAACATTGAAATACCAAGCCATTTGATTGTTTTTTATAGTGAAAAAAAAGCAAAAAAAGATTATCACGACAGAACTAAAATGATTGATAAAGCAAAAAAGAAGTACGAAAAGAAAATTGAAGAGGCCAAACAAAGCTTTTACAAGCACGAGCTAAAGTCACTATTCATGAGTGAACAGATGAACTTTCTAATTTTGTCATAAACCAATGTAATTATTATGTTCTAAATTTTGGGTGCTGAAGTCGGGAGTCATGGCTTTATTGAGTGAGCTTCACTGCGTCTTGTTTACTTATTGTTCTATTGCCGGTTTCTTCATTTGGATTACTCTCATTATCTGCCCATTTTTTCGAGCAAATTTGAGCGTTTGCAAACAATCATTTATATTCTCAATTTGTAAGGTTTTAGACTCTTTTTGGCGTTGCTTTCAGTCCTGTTGTCTTGTAATCCTAAAAGTGTGGC
>JAYTON010000433.1:0-2041 GCA_043747725.1 Saprospiraceae bacterium | reverse complement strand
CATGATGGACAATAGGGCTAAGAGTTTGGATTTATTCATTCTTATAGATTCTAATTTAACTTAAATGATATAGCAAACCTTTTACATTTTAAAGAGATATAGCACATTGCAAAAAGGTTTTATAACTCGGGGTTGTGTAATAAGTATTTTAACTAATTCAGCGCAAAATTTTATTTGTTTTTTTGTATTATAACTTGCAGCAAGTTTGAAACTTGCTGCAAGTTGCGGGCAAAAGTATGAACGTATTCGGGCTTTAGCCCTTGTTTTTTTTAAAACAAGGGCTAAAGCCATAACGCTATTGATATTTTGTCCCCAGCCTGAAGGCTGGAGTTATAAAATCTGAATTTCATTAACTATTTCCCCTTCAACCGCTCCAATAACCAATTATTCATTTTTTCAACCTGTTCGGGATAAGTCCAATGCCCTGTATCGAGGGCTAAAAATAGGTCTTTGGGGGCAGTGATGACATTATAAGCGGCATACATAGAGGTGGGCGGACACGTTTCATCATTAAAACCCCATGAATACAGACCAGCAACTTTAAGGCGGCGAGCAAAATTGACGACATCATAATAGCCTATCGTTGTCAGTTTTTCTTTGGTTTCATTAAAAGGGCGATTGGTTTTATCAAAATAATGGGGCCAGCCGCCCGCTCTGCCTTTGAGATAACCCGTAACATCCGACAAGGCAGGATAAAAAGCACCCAGCCACTTCACTCGACTATCTAAAGCCGCCGTCACAATAGACAATGCCCCGCCTTGACTCCCGCCCGTAACCGCCAAATTAGTCCCATCAAATTGTGGTAAACTCGTTAAAAAATCATTGGCTCTCAAACAACCCATGTACACCCGCTTATAAAAAAAACGGTTGCGATCATCCAAATTATAGTTCGGATAACCATTCAAAATGCCCATCCCTAAATCTGTATATACTGAGGGGTCCATGTTGACAGGAATGCCATGAATGCCGATTTGCAAAGTAATAATACCTTTTTCTGCATTGATAATATCCCCCGCATAAGGGCGCACACCGGCACCCGGCACTTGCAATAAAGCAGGATATTTACCTTCCTTTTTTGGAACGCATAAAATGCCATACAGCCTCGTGCCGAGCCTAAAATTTTGAATATTCACGTGATATACATTCGTTTTTTCTGTACATCGTTCAGGCAGCAGTGTCATTTTAGCATCGAGCGGTATTTTAGCTAATTCAATTTTGGCATCGCTCCAGAAGGTATCGAAGTCCGTTGGATTGTCCACAGTGGGGGTAATACTGAGGGGGTCGAAACCAGCAGTGCCGAGATTGCGGTACTCTTTACCATCAATTTCTGCTATGGCAATGCAGCGTAAAAACCCAGCCGTTGTCAGAGTGCCGGCATCTATTATTTTGAAACCACTCTGGAATATAGTTGAATCTTTCAACCTCGGTTCTTGTTTTTCAAGACCAATTTCATAGCGGACTTTAGCATTATTGACCAAATTATTATTTTTAAAAACAGAAATAGTGAACTTGACATTTTCACCGATTTTATATGTCCAATCAGGCCGGTCAGCAGCGACTACCACTTTTATAAACCGTTCGATGGGTTGGGCTAAGAGCGTAGGCAATGTGTTTGTCCAAATGATGGCGAGGAAAATGATTCTTTTTAACATGATTTTTCGATTGAGAAGTTTTTGAAATATTTATAATGATGTGTAATGGGAACGCGGATGACGCGGATTTAGCTGGTTTTCACGGATTTGTTCTATTAAATTAAAAAAAAAATCCGCATCAATCCGCGTTCCCATCGAAACAAGTTTTTTTATTTTAAAACAAGACTCACCTGAGCCTTTAAATATCCAATCCGCTGCGCCACCACGTACAATGAATCACCTTTCTGCATATCAAAAGGCTTTTGATAAACCGTCCAAGTATCTTTCCAAAATTGGCGATAGCCGATGGATGCCCCCTCAGTATCAGCCGTTATTTTAACCTTATTTTTAAGTTGTTGCACCACAGGTTTGGCTGTCATGGGAGCAGTGTCTTTACCATTCCACCATAG
>JAYTON010000432.1:0-6858 GCA_043747725.1 Saprospiraceae bacterium | reverse complement strand
TGATGGTAATGAGTGATGTATTAATTATTGGTTACGCAAATAACTAATAACTGTTTTACAAAACTCCTTGCGGTTTCCTTTTATAAAAATCTACGCCTGAACCATGTACCCAACCCACCGTACCGCGCTTCGTTTTTATCTTAAACCACGGCTTGGTTACTTCACTTTTATCAATGAGCCTCACCGTTTGCGTTTCGGGAGTCACTTCATTGAGGAAAGAAACTTGATCATTCAGCTTCAATTTCCCAAGCGATTTCGCTTTTAGGTCAGGTTTTGACCGCACATTCAAACCATTTATCAACACATATAGCAACGTACTGTTGGGTTCCTGCACTGTATTAGTCACTATCGGTTTGCCAGGCGCAACTGTTGTATGAGCCCCTACAGGCGGTTTTGTAGCAGCAGGCGATGGCACGGCTTGAGTTGGATTTTGAACCGTCGGAGCTTGCTGATACTGAGGGGGTGTCGAAGCGACCATGCCTTGATTAGGATCAACAGTCGGGGGCGGCGGAACTGTGGCAGCAGGTCTGTTAGGCTGTTTGCGTGCCGCAGGAGAAGCAGCCGCACTATCGGCAGCCGCACTCAAGGCAGCTCCTTCGGTGACAGCTTTGATAGTCATATCTTCTTTTTTACGATTACAGCGCGTGACGCCCCAAAGCATGACGCAGATAACAAACACGAAAATGATAGCAGTTTCGATGTTTGGGAAGAGTTTTTTCATTTGTCTTAGAAATTTACAGTGTTCATAGAAACGGCATTTTGATTGCTGTTTTTTTAAAATCTTTTTTTAAATTAATATTTTTCAAAAGCCATCATTATTTTTAAAAATTGAACTTTCAAAAATCCTCAACAAAAGTAAAAGCATTTTTTCATTATATTGCGATTAAATAATCATTATAATGTACGTCTTTTCAAATATTATTATTTTCTAACTTTTAAATCATTGATTTATAATTTTTTACAAAAAATATTTCATTGAATTGAAAATTTAAAAATGTATAAACAAAACATTTTTTCCTCAAAAACAGTCTTTTTTGATAATATTTTAAAATATTTTAGACTAATTTTATCATTTTAAAACAACTAAAACATTTATTTAAAAACACATATAAACAACTATGAGCGAATTGTTGTACCGAGTGGCACTGACCAAAATACCCAAAGTTGGGGCTGTTACTGCCAAAAATCTTATCAGTCATTGCGGCGGTGCAGAAGCTGTTTTTAAGGCAAATAAAAAATTACTCCTGTCCGTACCCAATGTCGGGGTGGCTGTTGCCGACAGTATTTTAACACAAGATGTTTTAAAATGGGCTGAAAAAGAAATTCTATTCATTGAAAAAAATGCGATAAAAGTCCTTTTTCATACCGATGTGGATTACCCTCAGCGGCTTCATACCGAGCATGATTGCCCGGTGCTTCTCTACTACAAAGGGGCAGCGGATTTGAATCAAGCCCGTATCGTCGGCATAGTCGGCACACGCAAGCCTACGGTTTATGGCACGCGCATGACAGAGGAAATTACTGAGGGGTTGATGCAATATAACACATTGATAGTCAGTGGTTTAGCTTTTGGTGTAGATGTTACGACGCATCGAAAATGCCTTGAATTATCTATCCCTACGGTAGGCATTATGGGCAGCGGTTTGCAACGCATTTATCCTACTCAGCACCACGATACCGCCAAAAGAATGTGCGAATTAGGAGGCTTGCTGACCGAATATCCGAGCGATGAAGACCCTGATCGCGAGCATTTTCCTATGCGCAATCGCATCATAGCGGGCATGACCGATGCCCTGATAGTAGTTGAAACGGAAGAGCAAGGCGGCTCAATGATTACGGTCAATATGGCATTGGCTTATGGGAAAGATGTCTTTACGGTGCCAGGTCGAGTGGGCGATAAAATGTCACGCGGCTGCAATAGTCTGATAAAAAACCGCAAGGCACATCTCATTGAATCGGCTGCGGATTTTGCTAAAATCATGCGGTGGGATGAATTGGATAATAACAAGGGCATTCAATCGCAACTTTTTTTAGAACTCACTGATAATGAACATCTTATAGTTGATATTTTAAAACAATCTGGCAATGGTGCTTTGATTGATACCATCAGTTTTCAATCACAATTATCGCATAGTATGATTGCAGGTCTATTGCTCCAATTAGAATTTAAAGGTATGATTCGGTCGTTACCGGGCAAGCGTTATGCATTGAATAGGTAGTACAAACTTTTACATTTTAAATTTATCATTTTATATTTTACGGTTTCTTACCTTTGCACCCCCTCAGTATCTTTCAATAGTTTATAGATTTTTATGAAAAATTATCAACTCCTTTTACCCAAATTATTTGAAGAATGGTCGGGTGAGTCTGCTATACAAATGGATCAGCTCATGCAAGCGGGCAGCGACCGCCGTTATTTTCGCCTCATCGGCGAAACCAAAAGTGCCATTGGTGCTTACAATGCTGATTTTAAAGAAAACAAAGCATTCATTCATTTCACGCAACATTTTTGGAAAAAAGGCTTGCGCGTTCCTGAAATTTATAGTGAAAATCCCCTCAATGGCGTGTATTTGCAAGAAGATTTGGGCGATACACAACTCTTCAGTTTGTTGCCACAAGTTGGCGAACAGTGGACGGATGATTTGATTTATTTATATCAAAAATCTCTTTTCCACTTGGCAGATTTGCAGGTGAAAGGTGGCGAGGATTTGGATTATTCGGTTTCGTACCCGCGAGCGGCGTTTGATAAGCAAAGCATGATGTGGGATTTGAATTATTTCAAGCATTATTTTCTGAAACTCGCTAAAATTCCCTTCGATGAGCAAGCACTTGAAGACGATTTTCAACGGTTTACGAACTATCTACTTTTAGCTGATTGCAGCCATTTTTTGTTCCGTGATTTTCAATCTCGGAATATTATGATAAAAAATAACGAACCGTATTTCATTGATTATCAAGGTGGTAGAAAAGGGGCACTGCAATATGATGTGGCTTCGCTGCTCTATCAAGCGAAGGGCGGAGTACCCCCCTCAGTAAAAAAGCAACTTTTTGAGAATTATATGGATAAGGTGGATTCCATGATTTCGATTGACCGCCGTTTTTTCACTGAGCAATATTATGGCTACGTGCTGATTCGCTGTTTGCAAGCTTTAGGCGCTTATGGATTTAGGGGTTT
Organism: Saprospiraceae bacterium; assembly: GCA_043747725.1. Lineage (GTDB taxonomy): Bacteria > Bacteroidota > Bacteroidia > Chitinophagales > Saprospiraceae > JAAFJT01. The sequence goes on along the minus strand of JAYTON010000432.1, from coordinate 3,683 downwards.
GTACGAACGGCGAGAGCATTTTATCAGCAGCATTCCGTTTGCCATTGACCAAATGGAGCAGATTTTAGGGTTCGTAAAATTGCCTGTTAAATTGCCCGAATTGTTTAAATGCCTTGAATTAATCTGCAAAAGTGATGCTTTTGAAGGCTTTGATAAGAAAAAATATAAAGATAGTCCGTTGGTGGTGAAGGTGAATTCTTTCTCCTATCGCAAAACCAGCTACCCACCCGACCCAACGGGCAATGGCGGCGGCTTCGCTTTCGATTGCCGTTTTATCGACAATCCAGGGCGTTTTGATGAGTATAAAAAACTGACTGGGAGGGACAAATCGGTGATAGATTATTTAAAAAACCAATCCGTCATGGAGTCTTTTCTACAAAATGTTTTTCCCATTGTGGATAAAGCCGTCGAGACCTATTTGGAGCGTGGTTTTGATAGTCTGATGGTCAATTTCGGTTGCACGGGCGGTCAGCATCGTTCCGTCTATGCCGCTGATGCGATGGCAAAACATTTGAAAGATAAATACGGTGTCAAAATAGAATTGCACCATATTGAGCAGGAAAAAAAGAAATGGATAAACTAAATAGTTGAAAGTTGTGAATTGAGAGTTGAACTCTCAACTCACAGAAATACCTTGATGATTTGTTGATCATTAAGGTATTTTTTTATTTTCTTACGAAATGGGTTTTTGACCCTTTATGGAAATAAGTAGGTTTTGCATTTTAGGATAGAATTTAATCTAAAATGCATTTATCTCTTATTTTCTAACATTTTGTTTTAATTAACGTGAGTTCGGAGATTGAAAAAGAATAAAAGCATAGCAAAAGCCAAAGCGTAAAAAAGAGGGCATTAATTAGTTTAGAAACAGGTATCTGTGATAAACTCATCAATAGGGCAAACGTCATAATGCCATTGATGCTTTAGGCTTACTTATATCAAAATGGTTTTTATACTGAGGGGTGTAAAAAAAAATGCCGAGCATGATTCATCACGCTCGGCATTAAAATATAATAGGAAAATTAATACCGATAATATTCCGGTTTGAAGGGACCCTCCACTTTTACGCCGATATATTCGGCTTGGTCAGTGCGAAGTTCTTCTAATTCAACGCCGATTTTAGCCAAATGCAAACGGGCTACTTTTTCATCAAGGTGTTTAGGCAGCATATATACTTTGTTTTCGTATTTGCCGACATTTTGCCACAATTCCAATTGAGCCAATGTTTGATTCGTAAAAGAATTGGACATGACAAAAGATGGGTGACCTGTGCCGCAACCCAAATTGACCAAACGACCTTCCGCCAAAACGATGATGTCGTTGCCGTCAATGTTATAAATATCCACTTGCGGTTTAATCTCTTCTTTGGTACTGCCGTAGGTTTTATTCAACCACGCCATATCAATTTCGTTATCGAAGTGACCGATATTACAAACGATGGTTTTATCTTTCATCAAGCGGAAATGCTTTTCCGTCACAATATCGCAATTACCTGTAGCCGTTACGATAATTTGAGCGCGAGGGATAGCATTTTCCATTTTTTTAACTTCAAAACCGTCCATTGCTGCTTGAAGCGCACAAATTGGGTCAATTTCAGTCACAATCACACGGCAACCTGCACCTGCCAATGAAGCCGCAGAGCCTTTTCCCACATCACCATAACCAGCTACTACTGCTACTTTACCCGCCAACATGACGTCTGTAGCGCGGCGAATAGCGTCCACGAGGGATTCTTTACAACCGTATTTGTTATCGAATTTTGATTTTGTTACCGAGTCATTGATATTGATAGCGGGTATCGGCAAAGTGCCTTTTGCCATGCGCTCGTACAAACGGTGAACGCCCGTAGTAGTTTCTTCAGAGATGCCACGAATACCCGGCACGAGTTCAGGGAAACGGTCAAGCACCATATTCGTCAAGTCACCACCGTCGTCGAGAATCATATTGAGGGGTTTGTTGCCTTCAAATGCGAAAATCGTTTGCTCGATACACCAGTCAAATTCTTATTCGTTCATGCCTTTCCAAGCGAAAACGGGAACGCCAGCCGCCGCAATAGCCGAAGCTGCGTGGTCTTGCGTAGAGAAAATATTGCAAGATGACCAACTAACTTCTGCGCCCAATTCTGTAAGCGTTTCGATCAACACAGCCGTTTGGATAGTCATGTGCAAGCAGCCTGCGATGCGCGCGCCTTTGAGTGGTTTTGATGCGCCAAATTCTTCGCGCAAAGACATCAAACCAGGCATTTCAGCTTCCGCTAATCTGATTTCTTTACGACCCCAAGCCGCTAAGTTGATGTCTTTTACCTTGTAAGCAAGGCTTTTTTGAGTGGTTTGCATGAATAAGTTTTTTATAAAATGATATAAAAATGAATCTTTATTTGAAAAACGGTGCAAATGTACGGCTTTCTGTACAATTCAGTGAATATTTCGTTTATTTCCTTTCAACCAATATGTAAAAGACCCCTCAGTACAGTGGCTATTTTATGCCAAATACTGAGGGGTAATCTAAAGTCATTAAGGATTCAATAACTAATCATTCCTAATACATAAAATATTGATTTGAAATAAACATCATAAATTATCAATATTTATTGAGCCTTCCCATTAGGGAAAATTAAAGAATCCCATTCATCTCTGTAAATGCTTGATGAAGAAATAATGTAAATATCTCCAGTTTCTACAACTTTAAAGACACCTCCTAAAAGTCCGATTTCTAAGTTTAAAACCCTACCGTCTTGCATTTTTGCAATTGCATGAGATTTGCCAAACCATAAAAAATCTTTTTTTGTTTTTTCAAATCTTTTCATCAAGGTTTTTGCTCTTTCAACATCAATTGTTCTATACTTAAGTTGTATCTTTTGTTCATAAGTATATTCATTAAAATTATCATTAGTCACTATTGAACCTACCTCTAAAGATTCTAAAGTTTCCCAATCTTTATTCAATGTACAAGATGAGCAGAAAAGAAAAATGCTAAAAAACAGAATTTTATTCACTTCAATTCGAATTAGGTTTAGGGAATTTTTTTTCATTTGATGTATTTTTACTTAGCCAAGGTGTATTTGATAAATCTAAATTTCGAACATCCTCATCAAAATCTGCTGGATTATTACCACTTCCACCAGCAAAATTTTGTTGTGTTTTTGGAAGTGAAAATCCCAATCCATTTACAGCATCAATTGCATAGAGTGTACAATTGAAAATATGAAGATTATAGTCAGTTGTAGCGAAGTTTTTTAACTTGTCTATTATATTGAAAAAATCTTCTTCTTTTAAAAAACCACTAATACTTACATTATAGTCATGTGATTCATTGTTACCTTGTTTAGATGATTGATTTTTGCCATCAATAGTTGTTAACCAGTCTTTTGGATAAAATCCTATTGACCGCCTGTAATTACTTAGGACAATTTACGATAAAGGGATTATTCTGTAAAGCCGAGACGATGATTATGGAAAACATTGATTTCTTGTTTACGGACAGTTGAGAAATAACCTCTTATTCGGGCAAAATGTTGAATGCCTTGGAGAGTTCTAAAAGAGCCTGAGATTTTGAGTTTAAGTTTGACCCTTCTAATATCCCTTTCGGCCAGGTTATTAGTAAGAGGCAAATCAGGGTTTTTAGCAAAAGCCCAAAAAGACTTGAGCCGCTTTTTTGATACGTTTCACTAAATCCAAAGCTTTTTG
>JAYTON010000431.1:0-2116 GCA_043747725.1 Saprospiraceae bacterium | reverse complement strand
AGTGCCAAAATTGAAGGCACTCGCATTTGGAAAAACAATGGTTTAAATGCTCAAGGTCAACCATCATTTACACGCACCGTGACGAATGGTAAAATTACTTTCGGCGATGGTACTATCGCTACTTGGAACGCTACTCATACCGTTGTCAAAACACAAGGCTTCAATACCAGGACGCCATTGGATGATATTTGGTCGGTTACTGGCAATGAATCAGGCATGAATAGAAAAGGCAAGGCGTTTAGCAGCGTTATCAACTCTCCTATCGTTCATAAGGCACTCTGTCCGTGGATTACAAGTGGCGTTCGTACTATTACGATTGATGGAAAAGCACGTTCGTTGGATTATGGCTACGGAGGCGGTGATTGTGATAGAGAAGCCCTCTTAACATTGCCGAATGGTCAAACTAAAGTCATAAAATTGCGCCGATAGTTCTTTTATTAGATTAAAAAAAATCTGCACTTGACTTTTTCGATTTATTGGTGTAAATTTGAAAAGAATTTATAGATAAAAATTGTGTCCTTTCGATGAGAGCGTAAATGTGGTTACCACATTTACGCTTTTTTTTTTATGCCCAATCCATAATAAATTATCTCCTAATTTCCAAACATACTTTAAAATAAAAATATATTTTATTTTATTTTAAACTAAACTTTTCAATTTCCTCACCGTAGAATGACCTGTCACAAAATGTAATTTATAATGTTCTGATTGCCAATCAGTTACTTCAAACTGATGTAACATTTTTATTGCATCATTTTTTTGCATTAAAAATATATAGTATTCAATTGGTACACTATAATAAGTACATAGATTAAAAAATTGATGAAATTTCTAAAAACAAACTTATTAAAAAAAAGATGAAAAATTTTTTATTCGCAATTGTCGCACTTTTTTTATTTTCTTTTGCAGCTGAGGCTCAAGTTCCTCAAAGCGTTTGTTATCAAGCAGTCGCTACTGACCAAAGTGGTCGTGAGCTCGTGAGTCAGAACATTAAGGTGCGTATTTCGCTCTTGAAAGGTTCTGCTGGTAGCGTAGATGAATGGGTGGAAACGCACACGCTCACAACAGATGGATTTGGTCTTTTTGATCTTCAAATTGGCAATGGCACTCGCATAGGAGGCGTACAAACTTCTTTCAGCAATGTCCGCTGGGGTCAAGATAAGTTTTACCTCAAAGTGGAAATGGATATTTCAGGAGGAAATAACTTTGTACTGATGGGTACGAATCAATTGGTATCAGTTCCATACGCGCTTTTTACTGAGAAAGCATATTTTGCATCCATCGCTGATTCATCAAGTAGAGCGGGTAGAGCGACAGTGGCAATGACAGCCGAAACAGCCACCTATGCAACAAAATCAGGAAAAGCAGACGAGGCAACACGGGCTATTCAAGCCAGTTATGCGACGACAGCTACTTACGCTGATAGTTCAAGATTCAGTCAAACATCGACTACTGCACAAAGAGCTATAAAAGCCGATACGTCTTCTTTTTCATATTATGCGGACAGCGCGCGCAGGGCAGGTCAGGCACTACGGGCTATCATTGCTGACAGCACATTGCGGGCTCAAATAGCTTGGAATGCAGTGAATGCCAATCATGCCATCTTCGCAGATAGTGCTGCTAAAACAGGTTTTGCTTGGAGAGCTACAAAAGCAGATACGGCTGTGGTCGCTAAAACAGCCCTTGACGATTTGGATAGAGATCCTAAAAATGAGATTCAATCGCTTGTGTTCAGACATGATTCGCTTTTATTGAGCAATCCGACGGGCATACCTTATTCAATCGCCCTCTCTTCTTTTCCTTTGCGTTCGCCAGCAGCCTCAATTGACTTTCCTTCAGGTATAGTGGGAGACCCTATTGTTATAACATCCAATTTTGTAGTGCCATTGGGTAAAAGTTTATTTGTAAGTGCCGTTAATAGCAGTGTAAAATTGGCAGATGGTAAAATTCTATATGCAGAGCCGGGTATGCCTATGATTCCAAGCGGTACGACTATTAATACGTGCTATTGTACAGGGTTTCTGATAACCGAACAACCTGAAATCAAAACGATGATTTTAGATTTTACAAATCCAGCTTATGAATATATAGTGCCTACTGGTTATACACTAATTAT
>JAYTON010000430.1:0-3699 GCA_043747725.1 Saprospiraceae bacterium | reverse complement strand
GTTGCTTTATAATTAACGGTTCTGTGTTTTTCCCAGTTTTTTGGAAGTTGAGGGATGGCACCTAAAATCTCGATGCTTGTCATTTTAAAGGCATTATCGGGCGATTTTAGAGATTTATCAATAAATTCTTTAACTAAAAGCCCTACAATTGGTAAAATAGTGCCTACTAAAAAAGCCACAATCACCAGCGTCATGCGTTTTGAAGGCAAGGGAGAGTCTGGGAAAAAAGGGGCATCCACAACCTTCAAATTGCCTGTCATCATCGTATTATATTGATGCAAACGGGCTTGGTTATAGCTTTTAAGATTTTCAAGATAGGCTTTTTCAGCCACTTCTATCGCCCGTTCTATGCGCTTTATTTCCGAACCCCAAGGGGCAAAATTGCCGTAAAGCCGATTAAATTCACCTTGTCTGATTTTAAAAACATTCAGCCTTGCCAAGCCTTGTTCTACTTCTACGAATTTATTGAGCCATTGCGTCAATACTTCTTTTATTTCAATGCCTTCTGGCGTTCTTAAAATGACAAAAGAGGCTTCTGCTTGAGTCCGAAGTTCTTTTTTTATGCGTTCTGCTTGCTCTTGAAGTTGTTTGACGGCACGGCTATCCTCGGGCACATTATCTATTTCTGCCGAACTGATTTCAATATTGGCTAATTGAGATGATACCTTAGTCAATTCAGTCCGCTGTTTCATCAAACTTTGATTGATAGCAGGTAAATCAACGTATCTTTTAAGTTGCATATCAAGGCTTCTGCGCACGGAATCAGCCGCCGCTAATTGCATCATTTCTTTAAAATACATCTCATCCAAATCCTCTTTTTTGGCTGCAATAAATCGGGTCTGCTCATAATAATTAATGATTTTATTTTTCACCATAAAATCAAGCATAGTTGACTCTTGCCCGTTCAGTGAAATGGATGCGTCCGAAGTTGCTTTTTCAAAAAATGATACAACATCCGAAGATTGACCCTGCTTGATAGCTCTATATTTTTGCGTGACCAATTGAGTTAACATCACTAGAGTATTACGGCAAATTGAAGGATCGGAACAAGAATACTTCAACCTTATCATATCGCTTCTGCCTTCTTGTTTGATGCTAACAGTAGATAATTGATCAACTCCAAACAAAGGGTGGTTGTCTTTGATTATCTTTTTGATAGGATTGTCTTCCACCATATCTCGCCAGATTCTAATGTTCGATAGTGTATTTTCAAAAGATGAAGTGTCAACTATAAATTGGCGAATACTATCTGTAATGTCTTTTTTCAATTGGTTGAAAGCCAGCGAACCTATTACTTCAGGGCTCGGTTTAGAAACCATTAAGGCTTGCGTTAACAGAAAAGTGCCTAATTCTTCCTGAATTTCACGGCTTTTAGCAATGCCCAAAATGTTTTCCATTTCATTGCCTACATAACCATAATCAATTTTTCCATTGGCGCTGGATTCAATATTATAACCCGAGACTAAACCTGTATTGACAAGAGAGCCTGTTTCATACATTTTTACTTCATTCTTTGTGGAATTAAATACGTATGCTGATGCTATCAAAGCGATAGGAATAATCCATAAAATATTACGAGAAATAATTCGAAGAAAAAATATTAGGGACATCTGTATTCACTTTTCAAAAAATATAAATAATGTGTAATCTTATTTCCAGATGGACATATTAACAATATTCTTCAACAATAAAGCCAATTTCTTGGCATCTGCTTTCGCTTGCTCATACTGTTCCTGAGCGGCGGTAATTTTATCTAATAAAGTGCCATAGTCAGAAGGTTTATATTTACCTTCTTTATAATACTTTTCAGCAATTTCTAAGGTTAATCGTTGATTTTCGACGACATCACCTCTCAGTTTTACTATTTTTAAAAAAAATTCCAATTGCGTATAAACACTTAAAACTGTTTCGCGGATGTGTGATTCCACGATAAGACGCTCATTCTGAATGCGGTCGAGCTGCAACCGCTGCAATTCTACCTTAGTGCCGCGATTTAGAATATCTCCACCCATAATGCGAATACCTAATCCAACATTATAATTAAGACTCTTCCTGTCGGATAAAACATAAGCTGTTGTTGTACCATTATTATTAGCATCTGCAATGCTACCATTGCCATATAAAGAATTTGTGTTAATACTAATATTATCCAACCAGCTTCGTTTTTGAAGTTTTACTGACAACGTTTGGCGGGCATAATCAATTTGATTATTTTTTAATTCGGGTGAATTTAGGAGAGCCAATTCAGTCAGTTCACTGAGGGGGCGTAGAGTCAGAGCCGTAATGGCAATCGTATCTGCTTCCTGCGCTAATATTGTATGAGCATAAAGCAAATTCAAAGCGCAGACCGTTAAAATATTTCTTAAAGAGCAATAGGATTGAGTCGTAATAAACATGTAATTTCTCTTTTTTGTGCTTAATGTTTTATACAAAAAAAAGGAAAGGCTGTGCTTTTAAATATTGAGTAGAAATGAAATGCACTTTGATGATTATTTAAAGTTTTCCTCTTGATTGTTTAATATTTTCATTTGCTTTTTTTCTCATATTGATTTCTGTTCTGATACCCAATAAAACACCCAAAAAGAAAAAAATCATGATGATTCCCCATGGCATTCCTTCGCCCATAACTCAGTTTTTTTATTGTAATTTTAAAAAATAAAATATTGAAAGCAAGTAAACAATTACAATTATTAATACCTTTCCATCATATTAATTGATATGCTAATGTCAATAACCATACCAAAAAAATTAAATATAAAACAACACACAGCAAGATGTCACTTGATAAAACTTTGCAATGTGGCTTAAAAATTGAAGGAGATTTTAATAGGTTGACAATTAACACATAAACCGATAAATAACATGGATATTATCTGCATCGCTTTTCCCGCATGGGAAGGCAATTATCTTAAATCTACCGTTCAATTGATGAAAGAGCTGGCTCTTAGCCAACGCGTTTTGTACGTAGATTATGCCTACACATGGAAAGATTTTATTCAAAGTTTTCGAGGTAAAAGTTTTGCCTCTTGGCGGCGCATGATTGGTTGGCAGCCGCGTTTAAGGGAAGTAACTGTTGAAAATGGTTCAAAACTTCATGTTTTGACTTTACCACCTATATTGCCTACTAATTTTATTAAAAATATTTATGTTTTTGATACGATGAACCGTATCAACTCTTATTTTATTAAGAAAAGTATTCAGCAAGCGCAGAAAGTATTGAATATGCCGACCCCTTCAGTAGTCAATGCTTTCAACCCCTTTTTTGGGGTGCATTTAGCAGGGCAATTGGGTGAAAATCAGTTGATTTATTACTGTTATGATGAAATAGGCGCTGCAACTTGGGCAAAACAGCACGGCGCAAGGCTTGAAAACCATTTTTTAAAAATGGTCGATGGGGTAGTGGTGACATCGCAAGGGCTTTTCAATAAAAAATCGGAACAACATCCGAATTGTCACTTAGTGAAAAATGGGGTAGATTTTGATTTATTCGCTTCACACAATCCGCAACCGATTCAAAATCCTATATTTTCATCGCTTAATTATACTAAAATAATTGGTTATCTGGGTTCAGTTGACGAGCGTTTGGATTATGGTTTGATGGAAAATGTGATTAAATCAACCCCTCAGTATCAATATCTTTTTGTAGGCCGCATTACAAAAACGGAATATGAGAAGAGGTTAAAAAAATATCCTAATGTT
>JAYTON010000429.1:0-2851 GCA_043747725.1 Saprospiraceae bacterium | reverse complement strand
AACTTCTATTACAGTCAATGGTTCTTCAGTTATGGGTACTAATTTCTATCGAGCAGTTATTTGTTCTCCATTAGGTATTTGTACAGGTCCTTCTGCTGTTGCTTTTTCTGCTCCATTTAGACTTGTGCGAGGCTTCATGTGTTTTAACCCTGATGGCAGTATTGCTAACGAGGAAGTTGCTGAAGAAAGAACGGTTATTACTAAAGCATATCCTACACCAACTTCACATCGTGTAACGTTGGATATTCAAGGAGCAGCAGAAGGTTTAGCCACTATAGAGGTTGTTGATCTTATCGGACGCGTAGTGAAATCACAAAAAACTGAATTGTTCTCTGGTGCCAACCAAGTGAGTGTTGATATTAGTGAATTGGCAAGTGGTATCTATATCGTGAAATTCACTGATAAAGCCAATCATAGAGCTTCAATGAAGATTACAAGGCAATAACCTACTGATAGGTTTCCCTTAATTATTAATACCAAAGCGGCTGTCCGAATTACTCGGGCAGCCGCTCTTTTTTTATGGTAGAGATTGGGCAAAAAAGATTTTAGATATTAGACTTCAATACTGAGGGGGGTATATTCTTATTCTGTTTTTCTCTTTCTTCTTGTTTTAAACATTTCCACCACTTCCTTTTCTTTGATGAAATGTAAATCAACAAAAGTACCGGCTATGAATTTTTTTACATCTTGATAATCTCTTGCCCGTTTGTCTGTAAATTTTACCAAACATTTTTTCATATAAGCCATTGAAATATCGCGGATGTTTTGGCTGAATTGCTCATTGCCAAAAATATTCATGTATGCCATGTATGTTTTTGAAATATTAAAATACTCAGGGTATTCTTTTTCTTTCAAATTCGTGATAAACCGGTATAAATAGCCGAAAATCATACGGCGAATACACTCATTGATGGTAGAAAGTCCTTCATGATTGTCATAAAACTGCTTCACCGCATCCATGACCTCTTTTGTCATATAGCCTTTTGTGTGAACAATATCTGAAATAGAATAAAAATCTGTTATTTCATCATTGATGCTTTTATCCACCATTGTTGATGCTTTCAGTTCAGCTTTGCCATCTAATTCAAAATGCTCTTTGTGCATCTCGACGATATAAGATAAATATTTTTCTGTAAATTCAGGAATTTCAACCCGCAATCTATTGAATATTTTAGCGACTTCTTGAGTGTCAGCCTCCGGAAGGTCGAAAAAATTCATCGCAAAACACATGAGTTGGATGTGCTCATTGGTATTAAAAAATGCTTCATTTTTGACTGAATCAACGATGTATTGATTCAAACTTGAATTGTCAAGACCTTTCCCGACTCTGTACATCAAAAAAGTTTGCAATTCAGGATATTCCACCTTCAGCTCTGCGAAAGTTGCAGGAAAATCCGTAGTCAAAAAATTTTCTTTTGAAAATTGATTGGCGTACCGTTGATAAGCTACCTGCCGCTCTTTAATCTCCCGAAATTTATCTAATTTATTGCTTTGCAAATAATAACGAAGGCGTTTATTAGCAATAGAATTAATCAAATCGGTAATCCAAATATCGCTTGAAAGAGCAAAACCCACTTGAACTGTCTGCCCAATCCGTTTTTTAATATATTCAAAGTTCGACGACTCAAGGATAGCATTCAAAATTTCCTTAAAATGATCCTGCGGGCGGATGTATTTATATTGATTATTGAGTTGACCCCTCAGTATTGAATAGCCTAATATTTTAGGTAAATACAAACCTTCAAAATAAGGATTTAATAAAATCCGCTCTAAAGAAATGAGCTCCAAAGGGTCATTTGCAGCAACCTCCGTATGGATTTTTGCAATTTTCGATTCATAAGCATCACAAAGTGCTTTATATTCAGCCTCCTCTTCGGTCTCCATGTATTGAGCCAAGAGGTCGGAATTTTGAATATCTTCCGCAATAGGCTGCAGTTTGGCTAAGTATTTTTCGCTTAAGTCCAGCATGGCTTTTGGTATTTTAAATACAAACCTGATGGAACGACAATCGGTTCCATCAGGTTTGAGAGTGAAAAATTATATTTTTTAACAATTAAATTTATCTACAAATTAAAAATATTTTTGTTACAAAAACAAATGTAAATCAATGAATTATAAAGTTTATGCAACAGCCGGTGTTTCTTCTTCACCCCCCTCAGTATTTTTAGTCGATTCAGGTGTTGTTTTTTCTGCTTCTGCTACAGGTGCTACAACAACTTCCTCAACAACTGGTTCTGCTACTACTGCTTCTACAACAGGTGCCACAACTTCTTCAACGATGGGTTCTGCTACTACTGCTTCTACAACAGGCGCCACAACTTCTTCAACAATGGGTTCTGCTACTACTGCTTCTACAACAGGTGCCGCAACTTCCTCAACAACTGGTTCTGCTACTACAGGTATAGGCTTAGCTTTTGGTTTGCCGAAAGTCAATTCTACGAGGTTTTTTTTCTCAGCTGCTGTTTGAGCTACTTTGTCAGAAATGTTCTTTTCTTTGGCGTCAATCCAAGTATTGTACTTTTCCATTGCTTGCTCTTCACTCAATGAGCCTTTAGCAACTCCACGAGTCAAATGCTTACGATACATAACGCCTTTGAAACGGAGGATAGCTCGAACAGTATCCGTAGGTTGTGCACCTTTTTGAAGCCAATCGAATGCTTTATCGCGATCAACATCAATGGTAGCTGGCTTTGTCATCGGATTATAAGTACCGATTTTTTCGATGAACTTGCCATCACGCGGAGCGCGACTGTCGGCAATAACAATGTGGTAAAACGGTGCTTTTTTACGACCGTGTCTCTGTAATCTAATTTTAACAGACATTTGAAATATTATGAATTTGATTAAAAAA
>JAYTON010000428.1:0-9586 GCA_043747725.1 Saprospiraceae bacterium | reverse complement strand
GTGTCATCTTATCACGTATCTTTTTATGGTCTTTAAAATAAAGGTGTTCTGTGGTAATTGGATGTTCTTCGGCATCATGCGCTAATGAGGATTCATGGCTATTGATTTCATGAAGCAATTCATCCATCACTTCTTTTTGACGAATCAGCCTATTTTGAAGACTTTCTGCTTCAGCATGAAAGTCTGTGCTATTGTTTTTAATTTCTACTTCACTCAACCGATGCATGAAAATGGCCATTTCATCTTTTACAAAGTTCAATTCATTGAGATGAGGGCTAATTATCCCTTTTTAGCATGGTGAAAATAATAGGTGTATTGGTCATTAGAAGCGACGTGTAACCAAATGAGTTTACCCTCTGTTTGGCTATCTGACAATAAAACATACTTTTCACCTTTGAAATAGCTATTTTTTGTTCAAATAGCTCATTTTCTCAATTCCTTTTTCAAAATTTTACCCGTTGCGCTCATGGGTAAAGCGGCTAAAAACTCAATATGGCGCGGGTATTTGTAGGAGGCAATGCGCTCTTTTGTCCAAGCTATCAAAACCTCATCTGAAATAAATTTGTCTTCTTTTAATACCACAAAGGCTTTCACTTCTTCGCCCATTTCTTCATCAGGAATACCAATTACAGCTACTAATGAGACAGCTTCATGCTTAATCATCACTTCTTCAATCTCGCGCGGATAGACATTCAAGCCGCCCCTGATAATCATGTCTTTGGTTCTATCCACGATATAATAAAAACCATCGGCGTCTTTGATGGCGATATCGCCTGAGTGGAGCCAGCCGTTTTGAATAGTTTCGGCGGTAGCTTCAGGCTTTTTATAATAGCTTTTCATCACATTATGCCCTCTGTAGAGCAATTCCCCTTTTTCACCAACAGGCACTTCGACCCCCTCAGTATCAACGAGCTTGACGGACACGCCCCAAACAGGAGTACCAATAGAACCCGGTTTTCGACCAATATTTAAGTGATTGAACGTAACTACTGGCGAGCCTTCCGACATGCCGTAGCCTTCGAGAATGGGCACATGAAATCGTTTTTCAAAATCTTCTAACACTTTGACCGGTAGCGAAGCACCACCTGAAGTACAGACTCGCAAGGTTTTGGCGATGCTCTCGTAATCAAATTTAGGTTCATTATAATTCACTAAACCCCAATACATGGTCGGCACGCCTGAAAATATAGTGACTTTATGCTTTTCCATCAAACCAAAGACCGTTTTAGCATCAAAACGGGCGCATAATATACACGAGCCGCCTCTATAAATACTCGCATTCATCAAACAGGTCATAGCGAAAATATGGAACAAGGGCAGGACAATCAGCCCGACATCATTGACATCGCTGCCACCCAAATCAGAAGCTAATATGGCATTGAGTAACAGATTTGAATGGGTCAATTCAGCACCTTTCGGACGACCTGTTGTACCAGAAGTATAAACGATGACGCATGTATCCTCCGCATTCGTTGTGTGCGTTTCAAACTGAGGGGATTGCCCTGCCATGAGGCTGCCCAATGTCGCCGTGCCTTCGATCGTGGAGGGCATTTCGGGTTTAGGCATAATCATGAAAAAGTGTTCACAACTTTCAGTCGCTTTAAAACCAGCGTAACCCATTTCACCCATTGGCAAATCGGGTACACCCGTGAAGCAGAAATAGGCTTTGGCTTCGCTATCGGTCAAATGGTATTCAATTTCATCTTTTTTGAGCAAAACACTGAGGGGTACTACCACTGCTCCCGCTTTGAGAATACCGAAATAAATAATCGGGAAATATGGCAAATTAGGGCAACTCAAGGCCACTTTATCGCCTGGCTGTATGCCTTTGGCTTTCAATCCATTGGCAACCATATTGGCGGCGCCATTGATTTGAGCGTAGGATAGAGTCGTATCCATAAACGTAAAAGCGGGTTTCATGGGATATCGCTTGGCACTGTCTTCGAGAATGACGGCTAAATTGAGCATGGTTGGTCTTTATTTTTTAATGATACTTTAGTTCATTGCAATAATATAAAAAAGGGATGATAAACCGACGTTTATCACCCACAAATCTTTTAATGGCAACTACCATTTTGAAAACTTTAAACTGGCAATCGGCTGGTGATTTTCAACTAAAGAGCATATATATAAGCCTTGCTTAAAATCTTTGATATGAATAGTCAGGCTTTCAGGCTTATTGTGTGTATTAATTTCAATTGTCTTCACTAACTGTCCTGTCATATTATATACTTTGATTGTAGCCTTTTGAGTTAAATTCGGCAAATTAACGTTTATTTTATCATCAGCTATTGTCGGATACAATGCAAATTGCTTAGTATCTAAATTATCAAAAGGTAAATTTTCTTTTTTCTCAGTAGAGGAAAGGGGCGATTCTTTAGCTTTATTTTCCAACAAATTGATTATATTATTTGCCATAAGACTGGCGGCGGCTTGCGTAGCGACATATTCGTAGCACCCAATATCTAAAATAGAATCTTGAAAGCGCGATATACCGAGCAAATCGTTGATTACGACATTTGAAACACTATTCGTTCCTCGATTGATTAAATATGAACCGTTTTTAAGTGTGTAAGCGATGGTATCCCCAAACAAAGTAAGCTTTTGAGAAGCAAAATACTGAGGGGGTGATGAGAAAGGCGTTTTAAGTTTAAAATTATGGGTGCTATCAATGCCTGTGGCAGGGTCACGCAATATCAAACGAAAGTCGAAGTAAGGTCCGATAATCACATTGTTTTTAACGCGTGGTTTGTATCCTTTTGGAAAAAATACCCATTGGTTTGAAGCATTTTTGTATTGATAGCCATTGTCATATATTGTCATACCGTTTTGAGAAGTATTCACGAGCGTATTGTTGTATATCTCTAATTCAATCTTTGGTAACGATATACTATCGCGTGAATCAGCAAATATGCCTTCATAGGCGTTGACTATCAAATTGTTATACACTTTTATGGTATTAGTAAAACCAATCATTGCCAAGGCTGTACTACCCGGATTACGAATAATATTATTGTAAAAAAGCCCGCCTGAACCAGCACCAATTTGTACACCATTTGTTTGTTGCGATACTTTTAATAATCCTGTATATTCTATTAAGTTATCATGGACATCAGCATCTGGAGAGCATCCATATTGCAAACCATCCCAACCCGTGTTGCGAATGATATTATTATGTACTTTTAAACCGAGAATTTGATGCGGATACACCACTTGCGTTTGCCCGCTACAAGTACGCGTCATGCCGCCTTGCCAAAACGAGTTGCCAATATAAAAACCTTCGCCTGACACATCATGTACATAATTGTGATGAATATGAATATCCGTCATCACCATATTGTCGCGCCAAGTATTAGGGTCACAAGTAGGGTCTTGTTTTATCATAAAACCTGCGAAATTAGACTTTTTAACCTCGATATGGTCTATTTCAATACTTTTTGCTGTTGTACCACTCACCACAAGAGCACCAGCGTTAGAGGTACAATCGAAAGTAATACCATAGTTTTGAGTCGTATCTCCTGTACCTGTGATATGCACATATTCAGAATTGCTCAAAGAAAAAGGTTGATAAGTGCCTGTGCTGTTAAAGGTAGCAACCGTATTGCACAGGTTTTTGATAATAATAGGGGCTGCTGCTGTGCCTTTTATACCATCAAGGCGTAAATCAACGTAGTTACCCGTTAAGCAAACAGTTTGCCCAGGTTGAGGGTCGAAATGATAGGCGCCCGTTCGCCAAGGGGCTAAAGAAATACCATTTGCCAAGGTTGTGTCAATGGTATAATCACAACCACAAGCCGCATTATTCTGAGCAAAAGATATAAAAGTTAAAGCAGAAAAAACAATGGAAAAGATAATATGCTTATTTGTATAAATTTTCATTTGAGTCTATTTTTGAATTATTATAAATATTTTTTTGAAAGGCAACTTAACAATATAGCAATAGAGCTATCAATTTCTGATGAACAGCATTTTAGTAATTTCACTTTTATTTTGAGGAATGATTGATAATTGATATTGACCTTCGGGTAGGTCTAATATATCTATTTTTACAGGCTTATCTGTTACCTGCTGGATTAATTGGCTATATACAGGCTGACCAAGTAAGTCATACAAAAACACTTTTACATTTTGGTTCACATAAGATGACAACTCAAGATTGACGACCTCTGCATTCGGACTTGAATAAACTTGTACGACATCCCTATTATTAAAATTGATTGTTTTAGTTTGGGAATATTGAAAAGTTCCATCTTTCAATACAGTTTTTATGCGGTAACTATTCTCGTTTTTTTTTGGTTTCTTATCTATGTAGGAATATTCCTGATAACCTGAAAGGGGGCGCGCATTTAAAATATCAACATCCTTAAAATCTCCTTGGAAGCTTGCTTTCTGAATAACAAAATGCTGTGTTTTCTCATTGTATTTATTCAACCAATCTAAATTTATGCTACCTTTTGTTGAATGTGTAATGAGTTCTATGTTACTTTTGATACCATTCAATGGGGCAATATATACCGCTTCTTCAATTGTAATTGTGAATGAATAAGTGCTTTTATTACCAGTTGCATCTTTGGCTTCCATTGTAACTTTATGAACACCTATAGGCAAACAGTCACCCAAATTTATATTGCTCGTTAGAGTAACGACTGAACAGTTATCCATAATGACAGGTATTTCCCATGAAGCCACATAACATTCTTCCACAAAAACGGTAAAAGTTTGGGGCATTTCTTTAAAAATAGGCGGTTCGATGTCATTAATACAGGCATTAGTAACATTTGTGTTGGTTTTCAGAAAACTCATATCTGCTGTGCCATTATGATAATTTTGATTGATAATGGCAATAATATCATTCAAATCAGATAGTAGGTATTGAGTCTCACAACCACCGATAGCGTTTTCAGCTTCTTGAAGGATTTGTTGAATTGATTTTCCTACAAAAATACCTGTTTTGACAACCATGTTTTTTAAAAGAACATTGTTAGAGCTGAATCGCGCATCATACTCATCGAAACCAATATTTAATTTTAGTGCGACAATCTGGCCGACTAAAACATTCCTAAACGTTTCTCCTGGATTGACTTTCGTACCCAAAGGTAAAATTGCAGCTATACCATTCGATGGTAAAAAATCAGTAATGTCAACTGCGCTGGAGAATACCAGTTTGTTAGTGCAACCCACAGTCAAACCATTCGGGAAAGCTGCTTCAAATTTACGATGCATATAAGCGGCTGTATTATTCCCTTTAGGAACGGCACCCCATTCATCTTGGGTTTCGGTACGAAAAGTACCCCCTTGCGCTTGAATTTTGGGTAATGAAAGAATAGAAAAAACGATAACTAAAAGAAAAGAATACTGAGAAGGCGTAAACAACGTATTGTTGATAATTTTGAATAACTTTGACATTAGCTTTTGGTTTAAATTATAAATTAAAATAGATTCGGTTGTTGTGTACTTGTTTTGTAAATGTATTTATGCCATGATAAAATACCAATCAAATAATATTTTTTTTGTGACATCAATGATAATTGATGTCATAACTCCTGATAATAATAATAAGCAAAAAAGGGAAAATACTGAGGGGGAATAATCTATATAAAATATTGATTTTCAACGATTTAACTCATGATGTTGAGCAAATAACCAACAAAAAAAGCGATTGTCTCTTATTGAAATAATCGCTTTTTGAGTTGGTTCAACAAAAAAAATTTAGATGATTTCGACTATTATTTTGGCTACCTTCCATTACAATCTACGGCAACATATACCCATTGATGCGCCTAAGTTTCGTCTGCAAATCATCAAGATTGACGCTGTTTTTGATAGCATCGGATACATTATTTAGCAAAATGCTGAGGTTTTTAGTTTTTAAATCAATTTTACCCACATCACCTAATTTATTATTTTTAGAATTAGTCATCACCTTTTCTATATTTTGTTGATAGGTATATAAATTAGTCAAAAATGTTCTTGAAACACTCTCCAATTCATCGTAGATGACTTGTGCTTGATTGACCGCGTACTCGGGATAGTAGAGTTGCGGGTCACTGAGGGCTTTTTCATAATTGAGTTTTCCTTTGCCATCAGAATGTCCTTCTATGATTCTATCGACTTTCGTTTGAGCATCTTCTTTATCACAATACCGGTTGACAAGACTGGTCAAATTGTGAAAAGTATCGATGCTGACTGAGGGGTTGATGGGGCGCACCCGCTCCAATGTATAGTTTCTGACGATGGATTTCAAGACATCTATACGGACATTGAGACTGTTCAGATTGGAAGTGAAAGCAGCGTTGGCTTGCTCCAAACCTTCGTAGTGTTCGACATATTTTTTCATGTCGTTTTTCATTTTGATAAGGTCTTCCACCTCCACGTTTTTTTCAGAAGCCGTCAGATTGACTACCAAATCAATCACGCCTTTTATATTGCTGACAATTGGAATCGACTTAGCAAATGAGCTGGTAAGCGGTGCATTCATTACCTCTTTCACAAGGCTAACAAATTTATTTGAATTGGTTTTAATGCCTTTTTTACTCAAAATACGGGCATCCAATATCTTCACAATATCATCCGTGAGCGCAAAACCAAGCTCATCGTTAGCCGGATTATTCAGTTGACCTACATTATCCAGATACGATGAAACGCTGCCGGCGACTTGCATCGCATTGAGGCTCGTGTTAGCACTGCGAATAAAATCAACGCTGTTCACAATTTTGGCGCGTTGCTGCTTGAGTGTTTTATCTAAAGTAAAAAGTTGGGCACTCGTAATGCGCTTAATAGACTCATTATTAGAGCGCAGAATCGCATCAAAATTGCTGTATTGAGTTTGTAAAGAGAGCAATATCGTGTTGATACTATCCACTTTGCTCGTTTGCCTATTCAGATTCATGTAATTATTGTAAAGATTCTCAAGTGAATCCTTGTGCATTTGAGCGAAAAGCGAGTGGGTAAAGCAAAAAGTGAAGATAGTAAGAATAAATAATTTAAATTTAAACATTGCCACAATGGTTTTTATAAATTAAAATGATGAGTTTAAGACAACAAAAAAGCTGTCGCAAAACTAACGTATAACAACAAAAAAAATATATATGAGGTAGTTTATTTGCGGGTGGGTTGTTATCAGCTAATTCACCTCACTTTTTTTGTAACAACAATTTCTGACCATTTGCGCTCGTAATCAGCATTGCTCCATTTTCGATATAATATTTGCCTAAGTGGGTGCTTGCTGTCTGTCCATTTTGAGTGGTATAAATGTATAGTTGATTGCCGATATTGTACCAGTACATACCCGGCAAGGCGCGCGCACCCCCCTCAGTATAACCTAAATAATTGCTGCCACTGATGCTCACACGGCTGCCGCCTTCACCGATAGTGCCATCTGCAAAAAATACCATACTTTGTTCAAAATTGCTGCCCATATAATTGTCGCCTGAGCCTGAGTTATAAGTTTCGCTTTTTGTCCACATGCCGACAAGTTTGGGGTCATGCGTTGCACCGTTGGGGAATTTTATGTTTTGTAAGCATGTTGTAGTTAATGGGGTAGCACTATTTGTTGCCTTGTCTTGCCTTATAAAAACAACGTCTAAAACCTGTTTTTGACCATTCAATTCAAGGGTCATTTGCATATTTAATTGGCTACCGACCAATTGACCATTGAGAATAAAAGTCAAATTCAGGTTTTTTTCAACTACTTTGCCTTGTATTTGATTGTCTTTACTGTTGGCTACAACGTCATAACTCTGTTGACTATCAGTCATTTTACCAACGAAGGTATTACTGTTTGAATTTTGAAGCATCAAAACAATATTATCGCCATTGTACTTGCCATTGAAAGTACCTGAAAAGGGATTTTGACCGATTGATACATTGAAAACAGAAGAGATTAAAAGAAATGAAAAAAGGAATTTTTGCATGGTATTGAGATTCAAAGTTTAACAGATAAACAAATTTAAAGGATTTTTGGTATTCCTATAAATGTAATGGTAAAGATAAATTATACAAAGCGATAAAGTATCGACTAGCATTTTGATATCTTATCTGGATTTTGGAAAAAGAAAGCGTCAACCTGACAATTCTTGAACATCATTGCCTTAAAGTAGCCCAAAATCGTTCGATACGATGTAAGTTAAATGTGAATCTACAATTATTTAATTTTACTTTATTAAATTAAAAAGTAAGAATGTCTAAGAAGATATTTTCAATTCGTAATATTCTCATTGGTACGGTAATCATAGCTATTGACCTTGCTATTTATTTATTTCTCGGAGTTATGCTAATGAGTTATGATGACTTTTATGACGAAAGGAAAGGAGCTTACTTTAGTTTAGAAAGTATGACAACCGCGCAAAAGATAAATTATATCGGATTTGACATTTGGGGCATTATTAATCTGATGGTGATTGCTTTTATAATTTATCGCCTCATCAAAAAAAATCTCCCTAAAAATACCCTACCTCCCTAAAAACATCTTATCTTTCGCAAACAATTCCGCTCTAAGAAGGCACGTTAATCTTCCATAACGATTTATTACCTAATCCGCTCACTATCAACGTGTTATGATGAAACCAAATGCTTTATCCAGTTGCCTTATCCTTTTAGGATTGATGGCTCTTTCCGTAATTTCATGCAAGCGCAACATTGTTGCGAAAAAGATGACCCAAAACATGGCTGCCTACGTGTATGCCTTCACGTCGGGGACGATTTCGAGGGAACAACCCGTACGTATTCGCTTCACCTCCTCGCTCGTGAAGGCGGAGGATGTTGGCAAATCCGTTGAAAGTGGTGTAATTGATATTACCCCCTCAGTATCAGGAACTGCTATTTGGGAAGATCCTCAAACCATTCGCTTTACGCCCGAAAAGAACTTTGCTTCGGGGCAATCTTATTTGGTATCTGTTAGGCTCAAACGGCTGTTTAAAAACGTGCCATCGGATGCCGAGGAATTCCAATTTGATTTCAGAACCAGAGAACTCTATTATGAAATCATCGCCGATGGCATTCAAGCAGAGAATGCGAATGATATGAGTCGGCAGGATTTAATTGGGGAAATGAATACTTCCGACAAAGCCGATGATACTGCTATGGAACAAACACTCACGGCTAATCAAAGCGGTAAAGCATTGAAAATCAATTGGTTGCACGCTGACGATGGGATGCACCATACTTTTAGAGTAAAGGAAGTAATGCGTGGACAAGCCGCTTCTAAAGTTGCTTTAGTATCCAGTGGTAAAGCTTTAGGCGTTGATAAAGATGAAACAAAGGAAGTAGAAATACCGGCTATCGGCGATTTTGCCGTGATGAATGTGCGAATCGTTCAAGAGGCGGAACAATATATAAAAGTCAATTTCAGCGACCCCCTCAGTACCACGCAAGATTTGAACGGTTTGATTCGCATCAATGATTGGGCGGGTACTATGCGTTATGCGGTGGATGGCAACAGCGTTTTGTTTTATCCAAGTGAGCGCGTGACGGGCGATAGAAATGTATTTATTGAAGCGTCTGTTAAAAACGCGCAAGGCAAAACGCTTAAAGCACCTGCCACTTACACACTCTCGTTTGCAGATGTGAAACCACAAGTGCGTTTGGT
>JAYTON010000427.1:0-3094 GCA_043747725.1 Saprospiraceae bacterium | reverse complement strand
TGTTTTCGGAGCAAATTGACCACCTGATTTTCGTTATAAAAATAGATTGCTTTTAGTCGCTAAAAAAGTTGACGTTGGAGATTCATTTAACCAACCAACTTTAATGGCTAATAAGGCAATCATCATGACAAAAGTAAGACAAATTTTGCGTTTTTACACGCAAGGCAAGAGTAAGCTACAAATTAGTAGTTTAACCAGTACAGCGCGCAACACGGTAAAGCGCTACATCAAAAAATATGAAGAGGGCAAGCTTACCCCTGAGGAGATAAGCGAAATGACCGACCATGAGTTGGAGCAGTGCTTTGCCGAACCTATTCAGTCACCGATTAACAATCGATTAGCCGACCTCTTAAAGCTGATGCCTAGCATTGAAAAGCAGCTAAAGAGAAAGGGCAACACACTTCAAAAAGTATGGCAAGAGTACAAGAAAACTCATCCCGAAGGCTATGAGATGTCACAGTTCTATGCCTATTACATGCAGTATTGTAAAGGCTCTAACACAACCATGCATATCGATCATAAGGCTGGCGATAAGATGTACATCGATTACGCGGGCGATAAACTGCAAATAGTAGATATCACTACAGGTGAGGTAACTAAAGTAGAAGTGTTTGCCGCAATATTAGGATGTAGCCAATTATTATACGTAGAGGCCGTTCGAAGCCAAAAGAAGGAAGATTTTATACTGGCTTGCGAAAACGCACTACATTATTTTGGAGGTGTGCCGCTTGCCATTGTGCCTGACAATTTACGAGCCGCTGTTACCAAAAGTAGTCGCTATGAACCGATTGTAAATGAAACCTTCGCAGACTTTGCGGAACATTATGGAACCGTTGTTCTGCCTACCAGAGCTTATCGTCCAAAAGATAAAGCGTTGGTCGAAGGTGCAGTGAAAATCATTTACAGGCGTATTTACGAGCCTCTTTTAGATCAAACCTTTAATAGCTTAACAACGTTGAACATCGCCATTAGAATAGCATTGGAAGGCCATAACAACGCTCCATTCAAGGGTAGGGACTACAGTCGCAGACAGCAATTTAATGAGTTAGAGAAAAGCACTTTGAAACCATTACCAAACTTCAGGTATGAATTAAAGCAACACACCTCAGCTACGGTGATGAAAAATGGACATGTGTGCTTGGGCATTGATAAACATTACTATACGGTGCCATTTCAATTTATTGGCAGAAAAATAAAAATCCTTTACACCGCTACCCAAGTAGAAATCTTCTATCACTATGAATGTATTGCAAGGCATCAACGCTCCCAAAAGCGTTATCAGTACACAACGGTAACCGAGCACCTAGCTTCAGCCAACCGCTACATTACTGATTGGACACCCGAGAAGTTTATCCGTGACGGAGCAAATATCCATGCTGATGTTGCTACATTTATCAAAGCGGTGTTAGAAAAGAAACAACATCCGGAACAAGCCTATAAAAGTTGCTCAGGAATTATTAACCTTCACCGAAAGGTGGGCAGTGACAGGCTTGCGAATGCGTGTCGACGTGCACAGCACTTTGGTGTATTTAACTATCCCATCATTGTTATGATTTTAGAAAAGAATTTGGATTTGCTAACGCAAGAGGAGCAAATACAGGCTATTGAATCCATTGAAATGCCAGAACATAAAAATATCCGAGGCAATACTTATTATGAATAATAACACACAATTAACAACATCTTTTTATAACATCAAACCCAATTATCATGAACACCACAACATTAGACAAACTCCGCAACATGCGTTTGTTGGGCATGCATGGGGCTCTTAAAACGAGCCTCGAAGCCAACACCACCGAGAACCTTACTGCCGATGAGATGGCAGCATTCCTAGCCAACAGTGAATGGGATGATCGACAAAACAGATCTATTGACAGAGGCATGAAAAATGCCCGCTTTCGTTATAAAGCTACCATAGAGCAACTGGACTTCAACACCAAGCGTGGTATGGATAAAAACACCATTCACCGATTAGCTGACGCAGGATTTATTAAAAGAAACGAGAACATACTTATTACCGGGCCAACAGGCACCGGTAAAAGCTTTCTTGCTTCTGCACTTGGTCACCAAGCTTGTCAGCTTGGATTTAAGGTTTTATACATTAGTACAACCAAGCTTTTTACTCATCTTAAAATGGCAAAGGTGGATGGAACTGCTATCCGTGAACTAGCCCGAATAGAACGACAGGATTTACTTATTCTTGATGATTTTGGATTACAACCCTTTGACGCCCCGAGTCGGGCAGCATTGATGGAAGTTATGGAAGATCGACATGGGAAACGTTCCACAATTATTACGTCTCAACTCCCGGTAAAACAATGGTATGATATCATTGGTGAGAAAACAGTAGCCGATGCCATTTTAGACCGCTTAGTACACGACACGCAACGCATCGAATTATGGGGGGAATCGCTTCGTAAAAAGTCTACTAAAAATGAACTAGAAATTATCTAATTTTACAATCACTAAATGCAGTCTTTTTTTACAACAATAAATCAGTCAACTTTTGGTGGTCAGTTTGCACCGAAAATGGGTGGTCAGTGGCGAGCGAAAAAGGGTGGTCAATTTGACCGGAATTTCCAACCAGCTACTACTATTTCTCGACTTTCAAATATTTTCAAAGTTGAAATAAATTTTACACCTGTTATTGATTTACTTGACAGGTTATACAAAGCATTTACAAACAGTAATAATATTGACGAGTGGCAAGATATTGAAGAAGCAATGCCTTCTTTAAATTACATTTATGGTCCACCAGGAACAGGAAAGACAACTACAATTTGTAACAATATCAATTCAACCATACAAGAAAATCCGAATGCAAAAATTTTGGTTCTCACACCAACAAATAAAGCATCGGATGTGGTTTGTAAAAAATTGCTAGAAATAAATTCTGATATTTTTGCTATTCGTTTAAGCCGTCCTACCGACCCTGAATTAGAAGAAGTTGCAATTTACCGAGATACAATTGATGAAGACGATATGGAAAGTATCAATGTTGTTGCTTCAACAATTCACAGGTTACCTTATTTTGATATTAAAAATGTAGGCTTATTATTTCAATACAAATGGGAATATGTGATATTTGATG
>JAYTON010000426.1:0-1594 GCA_043747725.1 Saprospiraceae bacterium | reverse complement strand
TTGAATCCAAGCAGACGACCACGCCCGTCACTTCGGCATTCGCATCACCTACTATCAGCCCTGCATTGTCATAAGCCTCTTGATACTGAGGGGGGACGGTTTTTTCTAAAAATGATATTAATTCTTTGATTTTCATAATTTATACAAAACAGGTTTACTCGGTGCAGCGTCCATTTCAAACGACGGTATTTGAAGATTCAACAAATATAAGCCGTCTTTTACTTGATTCGGCACATAAATCATTTCAGTAATCGTACAATTTTCTACCCGCGTACCTTTCCAAAATACACGATGCGCCACCACTTTTCCACCATCATCTTCTCGGTCAACTGAGGGTAGGTCAATCAGTAAGTGCTGCACCCCACATTCTACGATATAAGCCATCGCTGCACCATCTATATAAGGTGGATTCGTGCCCGACCAATTCATGGTCAATTTCAAATCATCGTTGGGTAAAGTCCTGATTATCAAGGCTTTAGCATCATGTGTTTTAAAAGCTTCTTCTATTTGATTTTTAAAAATAATGCGGTCACCATCGTCAGTGCGAGTTGGATAAATGGAAATGAGTTGGGCGAGGCAATGAAATTCGGTCAACACCTTATTAATACTGTGTTGCTCCCAATCCTTGCTTTTTGTCAGATGCCCGACCCCCTCAGTATGCGTACCATTGCCGTGTGGAAAAAGCCTAACGCCGTACGAATTAATAACAGCACCTTCGTCAACCGCCATTTTTAACTTGCCAAAACGTTGCGGTTCAGCTTCCGGCATCGGGCAATACCAAGCATTAGGATTATCTAATGTATTGATTTTCAATGGAATAGAAATATCAATCGGTTGTGATAAATCAGTTTGATAGGTTGTATTATTATGTTGAAATGAAATCCGCATGTTTTTAAAATTATTTGGCAAATTTAAGTTTATTTTTTAAAACAAAAAGTTTAATCTATCACCCCTCAGTATTTTATCAAAAATTGTAACTTCGCGCCAGACTTTTCACTTTTCACTCTTCACTCTTCACTCTTCACTTTTACTTTTTCACTAATTTTCAACGATGCAAGAACCCAATATCAAAATAATATCCGCCGGTGCAGGCAGTGGCAAAACCTATAGGCTCACGCAGGAAATGGTCAAACTCCTCCGCGATGGCACGCGGGCGAGTGGGATTATCGCTACTACTTTTACATCGAAAGCGGCGGCTGAATTGCAAGAGCGCGTGCGGACAAAATTGCTTGAAGAAGGCTTGACTGAGCAGGCAAATGACCTATCGAATGCCCTCATCGGAACGGTACATGGCTTGGGTGTGAAATTATTGCAGCGATTTGCTTTTGAAGCAGGGGTTTCGCCGCAAGTCGCTATTATTGCCGATGAAGATCAGCAAATTATGTTCAACCAATCACTCGCTCAAATTTTGACTTATGAGCGCGTTGAAAACATGAACATTTTATGCGATAAATTGGGGCTTTCAAAAAAAACAGGCAATTACGATTGGCGACGCGATGTTCGGCAATTGGTGGATGTGGCAAGGGCGAATGCGTTTTCAAAAGACATTTTAAATGAAAGTAAAAAACGCTCTTTTGACACTTTTCAACAGTTT
>JAYTON010000425.1:0-4570 GCA_043747725.1 Saprospiraceae bacterium | reverse complement strand
TGGCATTATCTGTTGATTTTAATACTTGAAAACATAAAATTTCACAAAATTAATTTTTTTCCATAAGGCTGCCTTACATTTGATTTTAAATATAAAAATGAAAAAACATAATTTCAATCCCGGACCCGCCGTCATACCCCCCTCAGTATTGGAGGCGGCAGCGAGCAGTTTGATAGAGTATGACCATACAGGCATGTCCATTGCTGAAATAAGCCACCGCGCACCGGCATTTTTAAGCATTATTGAAGAAGCAACGGCTTTAGTGAAAGAATTATACGACATGAGCGATAATTTTGAGGTGATTTGGGTGCCGGGCGGTGCATCTTCTCAATTGGCCATTGCGCCCATGAATTTGGTCAGCCCGCGCCAAAGCATGGCGATTGTGGATAC
The DNA here is from genome assembly GCA_043747725.1 of Saprospiraceae bacterium. GTDB lineage: Bacteria > Bacteroidota > Bacteroidia > Chitinophagales > Saprospiraceae > JAAFJT01. Next base: position 4,180 of record JAYTON010000425.1, on the reverse strand, counting down.
CGGTTATTGGGCAACCAAAGCGATAAAAGCCGCTTCTGAAATATGCAAAGTGCATATTTTAGGCTCATCAAAAGACACTAATTATGATAGAATTCCGAAAGATTGGACTTTACCGAAAGGCACTCAATACCTCCACGTTGTCTCAAATGAAACCATAGACGGTACACAATATCACGGCTACCCCTCAGTAAAAGTGCCTTTGGTAGCCGATATGACCTCCGATTTTTTATCAAGACCCTTGCCGCTTGAGAAGTTCGGAATCATCTTCGCATCGGCTCAAAAGAACTTCGGTATGGCTGGCGTGACCTGTGTCGTGATTAGAAAAGATATGTTGGAACGCGGTATAAAACGCACAATTCCGAGCATTTTTAACTATAAAACGCATGTTTCAACGCAATCGCTCTATCATACTTGCGCTACTTTTCCCATTTATGTCTCCATGCTCACCTTGCGTTGGACGCTTGCACAAGGCGGTTTGCTTGAAATGCAAAGGCGCAATGCTGAAAAATCCACTCTTTTATACAATGAAATTGATAGAAATCCGCTTTTCAAAGGCAGCGTTGTGAAAGAAGATAGGTCAGTCATGAACGTTTGTTTTAAAGCCATCAACCTCGAAATCGAAGCAGGATTTTTAGATTTTGCTGAAAAAAATAATGTTGTAGGCATTAAAGGTTTTCCACCAGTGGGTGGTTTTAGAGCATCTATTTATAATGCGATGCCTTTGGAGAGTGTACAGGTTTTGGTGGATTTGATGAAAGAGTTTGAGACTAAGTACCCCTCAGTATTTGACATATTTTAATCAATTATAAAATGAAATTACTCCCCGTTCACAAAACCATAGAAGAAAATCAAGCCTTTAAAGACAATCCTGATTGCAATGAAAGTTTGATACCGAGCATTGACTTTTTTAATAAAATAGGCTATAATCCGCCTTGGATAGGCTATTATGCTGAAAAAGATGGTCATTTGGTCGGTGCTTGCGCAGTTTTTAAGAAAAATCCGCAGGAAGGTTTAGTGGAAATTGCCTATGGAACATTTGCACAATATCAAAATCAAGGCATCGCTTCTGAAATGTGCAGGCAATTAGTAGCATTGACTTTAGAAACAGATTTATCGCTTAAAATTACAGCTCATACTTTACCCGAAGAGAACTATTCTACCCGTATTTTAAGGAAAAATGGTTTTGAATTATCGGGTACAATTTGGGATGAAGAAGATGGCAATATTTGGGAATGGGTTTATAAAAAATAACAAAATTTCAAGCAAAATTTCATGAAAATGTCTTGGTTTATGATATGACCGTCCATTATTTTTTAGTACATTTAAACGGTCATTTAAATTATCATTTGGGGCAAATCAATTATAATCGGCGGCTTTTGATGAATTCTAAAAGTAATTTGTAGCTTCTCTTGAAAATATGTTAAAAATCAAATGTACACTATCTGTGTACATTTGATTTTTAACCACCTCGAATTCGAGGTGGTTAAAATTAATAAAAGATTTTATTAAAAACTATGAAACATGGCAAAAAAAGAGACTATTATTTTGGTTGAGGGTACTGAAATCCGGTTTTACAAAGAAAGTGATGATGACTTCATCTCATTAACGGATATAGCCCGAAGGTTCAATGAAAGAACAGGACAACTGATTCTAAATTGGATGCGTACAAGAACTACTATTGAATATTTAGGTGCTTGGGAAGTCCTACACAATGCTAATTTTAATGTACTCAATTTTGAGGACATTAAAAATCAAACAGGTTCAGCCACATTTGTTTTAGGCATTAACGACTGGACAGAGCGTACGGGTGCTATTGGTATTAGAGCCAAAACAGGTAGATATGGTGGCACTTTTGCTCACCGTGATATAGCTTATGAATTCCTATCGTATCTTAGTCCTACATTTAAACTTTATGTTATCAAAGAGTTTCAAAGGCTCAAGCAAAATGAAGCAAAATCTCTCAATTGGGAAATAAAACGTATTCTTTCCAAAGTCAATTATAAAATACATGCTGATGCCATAAAAAATCACCTCGTTCCCTTGAAAGTGCAAGACACTAAATTTGAATCACTCTACTACGCATCTGAAGCGGATTTGCTCAATATGGCTTTATTTAGCACAACGGCTAAAGAATGGCGTGAAAGCAACCCCGATTTGAAAGGTAATATGCGAGATTATGCTACCGCAGAGCAATTATTGGTTTTAGCTAATTTGGAAAACCTAAACGCTGAATTTATCAAAATGGGTTTCCCCAAAGAAGATCGATTAAGAAAATTAAATGATGTAGCCATTTATCAAATGCAGCTTTTAGTGGCTATGCCGAGTATGGGCTTATTGAAAAGTGGCGAAGAGTTGAAGAAACTGGATTGATATAATTAATTGAAAATCAATATTTTATCCATAAATCACCCCCTCAGTATTTAAAGCATGTAATCAAAAAGAAATGAAAAAGAACGATTCAAAAGAGTATTCCATTCTAACTTCAGTCATTTCCAAAGGTACATTTGGTTTAACACCTTCTGAGCATAAAGAGATAAAAGGTTTGGGTAATGAAAACTTGCGCAAACACATGACAGACCTTGAACTCATTTTTACTGCCCTCGGAGAAGCCGCTACGAAAATATATACAGAAGATGAGAACGCTCAAGGTTTTGAAGAGAACCATGATGCCGCTCAAAAAGGCGGTAAAGCGGCGGGCAATGCAAGACGGACTTTTGAAAAAGATACTAAGCGGCAAGTGGTGTCGCCTAAGAATTTTTTGAAGGGGGAAGATGATATTAAAAAGATAGAGTAAGTTTAAAGTTTTCCCAATTTTTCACATCTTGTTCGAGGTCTTCAACATCATAATTAATTTTTAAAATTACATACTTTTTTGATAAAAACCCTTCAAAGTTTGGCTATTGTATAAGGTAGCCTTATATTTGATTTTAAATCCTGTTGCTCAATAAATAGGAAATAATAGAATGAAAATAATCATCGCTGGAGGCGGCATTGGTGGCTTAGTGGCTGCTTTGAGTTTACATAAAGCTGGATTTGAGGTGAAAGTCTTTGAATCTGTTAAGGAAATCAAGCCATTGGGTGTTGGAATTAACCTGTTGCCGCATTCCGTTCGGGTTTTGACCAACTTGGGTTTGCAAGATAAAATTGCTGAAAATGCGGTTGAAACCAAGGATTTAGTGTATGCCAATAAGCATGGACAGATATTTTGGAGTGAGCCACGCGGACGTTTTGCAGGCTATAAATGGCAACAGTTTTCCGTGCATCGGGGCGATTTTCAAATGCTTTTATGGGCTGAAACTAAACGGGTTATCGGTGCGGATAATATTAAAGTCAATCATCATTTACAAGCATTTCATTCAACTGATAACAGCGTAACAGTCACTTTTATTGACCGAGAAACAGGCGATGTGCAATGCCATGAAACAGGCGATATTTTGATTGGGGCTGATGGTATCAACTCCGTTGTACGTCAAAAACTTTATCCTACTGAGGGGGGTGTCAAGTATTCAGGCAATGTGCTTTATCGCGGTACAATTTTGATGAAACCTTATTTAACAGGCGCTTCAATGGTCATGATTGGGCATTTAGGTCAAAAAATGGTCGTTTATCCGATTGAAAACAAGCTCAATGTCATTGCGAGGGACGAAGCAACTGAGGGGTATCAACTCATCAATTGGGTCGGCAATCTCAGAGAAGGAGAGGATTATCAACTCAAAGTACGTGACTGGAACAGGCAAGCGGATAAGAAACGCCTTGTTGATTTGTATAAAAATTGGCAGTTCGATTGGCTCAATGTGCCCGAAATGATTGAAAATACTGAGGGGGGTATAGTTGAATTTCCGATGTCTGATCGCGACCCTTTGCCACGTTGGACATTCGGGCGTGTGACTTTGTTAGGGGATGCGGCTCACCCCATGTATCCGATTGGCTCAAATGGGGCTTCGCAAGCCATTTTGGATGCGGATGCCTTGACCAACGCGCTTATAGAAGAAGCCGATATTGAGGCTGCCTTGCTCCGTTACGACAATGAACGCGTGCCTGTTACTGGTAAAATTGTGCTACAAAACCGTCAAAAAGGACCTGATTTTATTATGGATTTGATGGAGGAACGTTTTCCTGATGGCTTTTCAGAAAGCGAAATACCGCATGATGAATTGGAGAGAATCATGGAGCATTATAA
>JAYTON010000424.1:0-11875 GCA_043747725.1 Saprospiraceae bacterium | reverse complement strand
TTCGGGACCCTATGCTTTTGTAGGGGCTTATTCGGATAAAGGTAGATATGATTCATGGAATGGCATTTGGTCACTGGATAAATTGGATGCTGGCGCAACGGCAACTGCCAACATACATTTATTTGTGTTAGACAATTCAAAACCCATTACTCAAACCGCTCAAGTCACCGCTTGCAATGAACGAGACATTGATTCATCGCCTAATAATATGTCAGGTGCAGCGAAAGAAGATGATGAAATTGGCTTCGTCGCTCAATCAAATTTTGTGGATGTTCCGAAGTCCAATATTGAAACAGAGCAGCCAGAAGTCATTGTGAGTCCAAACCCTGCGAAGGATAAATTGGGTATCACTGTCAATCCAGCCAAAGATTTTGAATGGTTGGTTCAAGTGCTGAACAGTTTGGGACAAGCTGTTTTCAGTCAAAAAGGGCAGTACGCTCAGAGATTGGATATTGATGTAAAAAGTCTTGATAATGGCTTGTATTTCGTTGAATATCTATCAAATGGCGAGCGGAAAGTAGAAAAAGTGCTGGTTCAACATTAAAATGTAATAATTTAATTTTATACAATACCCTAATTGAAGCCATTCATGAGGGGTGTTTTTTTGAGTAAGATTCAGTTAAGATATGCATTACGCCAAAGATAAAACATCGTCTATTATTGTTATGAATATAGAGAAGGTCAGAATTATCATTTAACCAAACGACAAACCATTTTGCCCGTCAAACAGGCACAAGCGGCTTCTTTCGGTATCATGGGCGATGGTTATGCGGGCTATGCCAAAGACAGTCATTGGGCGTATTATCAAGACTTTGGTTTTGCAGTGCAAGATGTGACTACTTTAGAAATAATCAGTGGCAGATTTCTGAAAGATAAAAAACAGGTGTATGGCTGATGGGAGCGTTTGAGCAATGATTGAATGGGACAGCTCTAATAAAATGGATAGAAGGCTTAGGAAATAGGCTTGCTTTTTCATGTTTGCTTTTTGAGAATGATGGATGAAATTTTCTCAAAAGTAGGAAATATGCCTGAGTGCTGAAAGTCTTTTGAATTAAGATTATTTCAAATACTTCTCAAAAAATGCCAAAGTCCGCGACCAAGCCAATTTAGCAGCCGCCTCATTATAACGTGTAGGTGCTGTATCGTTGTGAAAAGCATGATTTACGTTGTCATACATATAGAGTTCGTACGTTTTCCCTGCATCTTTGAGGGCTTTTTCGTAAGCTGGAATGCCTGCATTCACACGCTCGTCGAGTCCACCATAATGCAATTGAACAGCCGCTTTTATTTTAGGAACATCTTCTACAACGGGTTGACGACCGTAAAATGCCACCGCTGCTTTCAGATTCGGCGCATTCACAGCCAAACTATTCGCCATGCCGCCACCCCAACAAAATCCCACACAACCTACTTTACCGGTGCTATCTGCTCGCGCCGCAGCATAATCCACGCCCTTTACAAAATTGGTCAAGTTCTTCGCCGCATCCAATTTAGCGAACATATCTCGCGCTTTGTCGGCATCTTCAACAGTGCCGCCCAAAGAAGAAAGAGCATCCGGCGCAATAGCCAAATAGCCCGCTTGAGCCGCCCGCCGCGTCACGTCTTCGATATGTGGATTCAGCCCACGATTTTCATGAATCACCATCACAGTTGGATATTTTCCTTCTTTCAAAGGTCTCGCAACATACGCCTTCATTGCACCTTCTGCACCAGCATATTCAATGCGCTCCGTGAAAAGCTCATTTTCCGAAACCGTATGGGCATTCGTATAATTGACTTCCAAAAATGGCAACATGGACATTGCCGCCGCCATACTTCCTGTCAACTGAGCCAGTTTTTTGATAAATTCTGACCGCGTCAAGGGCTTGTGGGTGTATTCGTCGTAGAGTTTAATGATGTCTTGATTCATAGCCGTTTTTTTCAAAAATGAAATGAAAAATATAAAATTAATTAAAACTAATTGCCTTTTGAGTGAGGATAAATCCTTTTTCCGCTTTTTTCTCCCAAGCAATATTGGCATCTAATTTTTGAGTATCTAAAATCTTTTGCTCTCGATAGACCAAACCGAAACCTTTAGCATATTTTTCGAGGGTATAGCGTTTGTCAGTCAAAATTTTAGCATCACTTTGAGCAGTAATTGTCAGCACATCTTCATAGGTTTTATCGCCTATTTTTTCACTTTTTCCAAAGGATTCTACTTGATAAACCCATTTTTTAGAAAAAAATTCAAGTGTTTCGCCCGCAATAATCATTTTTACTGAGGGGTCAACGTAAATGTTGCCGTCCCAATTTGTTTTCACACCAAACGTTGTTGGGAACTTGATGTAGAGGATATTATTTTCTTTTCTCAACGCATGATTTTCTGTCAAAGCAGCCGTTAATACGCTCTCAATTTTCCAATTTTGCAAACCCCTTGGGCTCAGATAGCGTTCGATAGTATAATTCAAAACATTCGATTTATCTCTAAAAGTATCAATTAAAAGCTCACGAACTTGCCATTTAAAAGTATCAATTTTAACAACGCTGTTGGATATAGGATCATAAATAATAGAATCTACTTCATAAATAGCAGCTTTCCCGATTTGTAAGGGATAGTACTCTTTCCCCAGCTTAGGCAGGTTTTCAATCTCGTTTTTACCACAACCTATAAATAATAGATAAGTAAATAGGTATAAGATAAGTCGGTATTTTGTCAATATTGTCATTCTTAAAATATTATGTTTTACAATTATAAAATTAATCATTTTTCTATCATTGATTAAAACGATTCGACAAGCATGTAAAGTTTAAAAAAAATCATTAATTCTTTTGCAAATTAAAAAAATTGCTTTCCTTTGCATTTTAATTTATATTTAGTCTAAATAAGAACTATAAAATCAAAAGTACAAAATTTATTAAAATGAAAAATTATCAAACATCAAAAAATCTTATTTTTATATCTATCTTAATCTTTCTATCTTCATATGTGATGGCACAAACGGCAGACAGCAGCAGAATATTACCTGAAGTAACCGTCACAAATTATAAAACAGTAAATGGTGTAGGACATTTGCCTGAAATAAAGAATGGAATCATATTCGCAGGAAAGAAAAACGAAATAATACTTGTTGATAGTTTAGATGCTAACAAAGCAATCAATAACACACGACAAATATTAGGCAGAATACCAGGTCTAAACATTGTTGAAACAGAAAGTAGCGGCTTTACTGCAAATGGTATTGCTACAAGAGGATTGAATCCCATCCAAAGTATAGAAATGAATACTCGGCAAAACGGGTATAACATTAGTGCAGATGTCTATGGCTATAATGAAGCTTATTACATTCCACCCATGGAAGCGGTAAGCCGTATTGAAATGGTAAGAGGGGCAGCTTCATTACAATTTGGCTCTCAATTTGGCGGCTTGGTAAACTATGTAACAAAAGATGCACCTGCCAATAAACCTTTTGAGTTTACTACTTCACAAACTATTGGAAGTTTTGGAATGTTTAATTCCTTTAATTCAATTGGTGGCACTCACAAAAAAATTAGTTATTATGCTTTTTTTCAATATAGAAACTTGGAAGGCTATCGCCCTAACAGCCAACAATGGCAACTTTCTGGTTTTGGAAAAGTTCAATACAAACCGTCCGAAAAAATTAATATAGGTGTCGAATATTCATTATTACGCAATCAGTTAAAAATGCCAGGTGGTTTAACAGACAGTATGTTTTATGCCAATCCAAAAGCATCCACGCGAGCAAGAAACTGGTTAAAAACCCCTTGGAATATAGTCACTGCTTATGCAAACTTTACACCATCTAAAAGCACCACTGTTAGTTTAAAAACATCTTATTTGTTTAGCAATCGTTCATTGGTTTGGCGCAACGAAGATGGAGGAGCAAGTGCGATAGACGAAATAGACCCAACAACAAATGCTTTTGTGCCAAGGGAAGTAGGCAGCGAGGATATTCACAATACAACAACTGAATTAAGAGTTGCCCACACTTATAAATTAGGAAAACAACAATCCACTATTTCAGGAGGTGCAAGATATAGTTACGCTTGGTTCAAAAGACAAGGTGGTGGCGAAGGCACTACAAATAGCGATTTTGATTTATCAATTAAAGGGGATTGGGGATATAATTTAGATTTCACTACCACCAATATCGCGCCGTTTATAGAAAATATTTTCAGGATAGGGAATAAATTAACCATTACCCCCGGTTTTAGGTTTGAATATTTAAACAGCACTGCAAAAGGATATAAAATGAAAGACAATATCAAACTTTCATCCGACCAAAGCCACAACCGATATTTTCCATTAGTAGGTATCGGCATAGAATATAAACTATCTAAAAACACAAGTTTGTATGCTAATACAAGTCAGGCTTATCGCCCTGTTGAATACAGTCAGTTAGAACCGTTTGGGATTACTTCGAAAATTGATTCCAAGCTAAAAGATGCTAAAGGTTTCAATTCCGATTTGGGTTATAGGGGTACAATAAAAAATTATTTAAACTTTGATTTAGGCGGTTTTTACATGGGCTACAATAATAGAATTGGTGTAGTGTTGAAAAAAGACCCAATAACAGGAGTTGATTATTCATTTAGAACAAATATTTCTAATAGTGTACATAAAGGTATTGAAAGTTATATTGAATTCAATATTTTAAAATGTATTGACGAAAAATCTAAATATGGGCTAAGCATTTTTAATTCATTTGCATACATAGAGGCAAAATATACAAGCGGAGAATATAAAGGGAAAAGAGTAGAAGCAGCTACAAAAACAATAAATCGTTTAGGTTTAATTTTCAATAGCAAAAATTTCTCTTCCACCTTTCAGGTAAATTCAGTTGGTGATGCTTACGGCGATGCCTCAAATGTAAAAACAAGTGATGACCCAATTGCAGGTTACATACCAGCATATACAGTTTTAGACTTAAGTGTTACCTACAAGATAAATAACTATTCTATAAAAATCGGTTCAAATAACATAGCCGATAAATCTTATTTCACAAGAAGAACAGATGAATATCCCGGTCCGGGAATTATTCCATCTATTGGACGTAGTTTTTATGTTGGATTTATGACAAAATTTTAAATATTTGGCATTGGCAGATATTAAATTCCCTTTATTTTTTTTACTTTTATCATAATTCTAACAAAAAAGAGAGCCACGAAGTTGATTCAACTTTATGGCTCTTTTTTAATTCTTTTTTGAATAAAAATTTTATCACAATTATAAATCCTTCAAAATCAAGGATTTAACTTCGCCACAATTTTTGTTTTGACATCTGCATTTTTCAAAACATTGACATTCTTCGGCACAAAAACCGTGAATGAGACAGCTTCTTTCAATTCAGTGCCATTCAGTTTAACAACATTTGAAAGACTTGGTACTGTCACCATCAAATCTTGTACGCTCAATTCCGACTTCAGTGAATAACGCCCGGATTCGGCTAATGCTTTAAGTGTAGCGTCGCTGGTATAAACGGATACTGTCATTTGAACTCGAACAACATCGTTATCCCACTGCGAAATTTGGATATTGTCTCCCAGATTTAATACAACCGTTTGCCTGCCCATTAGGTTGAAAGACTTAACGAAAGTCTTTTCAGATTGCCCTATTGCTATGTTATGAACCAACAACAAAGGCATTAAGAGTAATAAACTAAAACGTGTAGAACGAATTGCCATGAATTACCTCCTTATTGTTTAAATTTTGTATAAAAATAAATACATTTTACGTGGAAACAAATTTTTTGTTTCCAAATCCCTTATTTTTTAAATAAAAATAACATTTTTATGATGTTTCCAAAATTAAACAAGCCTTTTCAATATGGGTATTATTTTAATACAAAAAAAAATTTAAGCAATATTTTGTAATTGTTATGATATGAGTACCCCATCAGTATCTTCCCGTATTTTAGTTTCTTCAAGACTTTTTTTCAAAATCAAAGCTCGAAAATGTAGAATTGTCTGCTCCGATACACTCTGCCTAATGCTGATATTGATGACGCCGCTTTCATTAAATTGCTGACTTAAAACATTGATATTCAAGCATTTAAGCGCATTCATAACGTCAGGCATTTTATTGTATTCAAACCTTATTTCAAATATATCTTCTATTATTTTATCTATAATTTCCGCTTGTCTAAATACTTCAGCCGTACTTTCTTTATAAGCGAATATCAAACCCGAAGTCCCCAATAATATGCCGCCGAAATAACGCACCACCACTACCCCAACGTTTGTCAAACCAAAACTATCAATCTGCCCTAAAATCGGTCGCCCTGCCGTACCATTCGGCTCACCATCATCATTCGCTCGGTAGCTGTTGCCATCCATACCCATGCGCCACGCATAGCAATAATGCCTCGCTTTAGGATGTTTTTTCTTGATTTTTTCTAAAAATATTGGAAAATCGCCTTCAATACTGAGGGGTGTGGCATAAGCGATGAATTTAGAGCCTTTGTCTTTAAATTCTCCAATACTTGCAGCAGCAATGGTTTTATATGTATCAATAATCATTTTTTATCTAAAAATATTTCCGCCATCATACACCGTGCAGAGCCGCCACCATAGGTTTCAATCGTCTTTATATCTGCAAATATAAATTGCGTATGTCTTTGAATATGATTGATTTGTGCAGTATTCAATGAATTATACGCTTGATCAGACATCACTAAAAACGTCTCGCCTACATCATTGCGGACTTGCAGCATATTGCCGGCAAACAGCATCATTTGAGCCAATGAAATTTCAATTATTTCTTTATTGGTCAATTCAAAAAGCTTAATCAGATTCAGACGTTCAGCCTCGTCGCTGATTGTTTCAAGACAAATAACGACAAAAGTTTCTCCCAAAGCCATCATCACATTGGTATGATAAATATCTTGCCCCTTGCCATCAACCGCTCTGAAAGCGACTCTTTTATAATGCAACATATCGCACAATTCATCCAATAAGGCTAAATTTGTTCGTACACTCAAACAGGCGTACACAATTTCGTTGGTGCGATCGAGTATCATGCTACCTGTTCCTTCCAAGTATTTTTCGACACTTTCATATTGTTCAAGATGAATTTTAGTTTTCACAACAAATTGATTTTCAATGAGTTGTATAATATTTTCATCACGCTCCAAGCGTCGAGCTTGAGCGAACATGGGGTATAAAATCATGATGCCATCATCATGCATTGTCACCCAATTATTCGGAAAAACAGCATCAGGTTTCACAGGCATTGCGGAATCCTCAGCCACAATCACATTCACACCTTGACCCCTCAGTATATCAACAAATTTATCAAATTCTGCCCGAGCTTTTTCACTGATTTGCTCTTGAGAAAGCGATTCATCTTTTGTTTGAAAAGCATTATTTTGTGCCGTTTCTTCATTGAAACCAAAATTTGACGGGCGCACCATCAATATATTAGAAGTCGTTTGTTGTTTTTTCATTTAAAAAATTTTGTAAAATGTAAAAGGAGTTAGCCAGTCAACACTTTTGCAGTTTTAAATCTTATATTTTGCGGTTTTATTTAAATTTATCAACTTAAAAGAAATCCTTCAATTTTTCCATCAAATACTGAGGGGGTGCTATCGTCTTACCCGAAGCCATTTCTACAAAACACAATTTGACACTGCCGCCATTGACTAATTTTTTCTTTTCATTATAAATTTCCATGTGAAATGTAATCGTATCGCTTGGTAAATGCCTTAAATGAGTGCGAATAGTCAATAATTCATCGTACAAAGCTGGGCGGACGAAACGCATTTGAAGTGACATTACGGGCATCATAATGCCATGAACTGCCTCCAATTCTTTATATGAAATCCCCAGAGAGCGAATCGCTTCCGCGCGACCCACTTCATAATATTGAGCATAATTGCCATAATATAAATAGCCCATTTGGTCAGTCTCGCCATAGCGGATACGGACGTGCGTTTCGTGGATAAACATCTTTTTAGTTGAGAGCTATGAGTTAAAATTAAGTCAAATGACTTAGGGCTTAAGATTGAAAACGCAAAAATATAAAAATTACAAGTTAAATTCGTAAATTCAGTATATTCGTGGTTTAAGTTAACTTTTTAAATCATACCAAAATGAAAAAAATATTTATAGCAACACTTATCGTAGCCACCGTTTTTACAAGTTGTAAAAATAACAATGACGCTGAAAAAACCCTTTCAAAAGAGATACCGCAGAGCATGGCGGCAAGTACCTCTTATAATTTCAATACCATACAAGCAGGCGGTGTGCAAATGATTCCGATTGAAACACCTGTTGGTAAATTTAAAGTATGGACTAAAAAATTTGGTAACAACCCACGCATCAAAGTGCTGTTGTTACACGGTGGTCCAGCCATGACGCATGAATATATGGAGAGTTTTGAGAGTTTTTTCCCTACGGAAGGCTTTGAAATGTATGAATATGACCAACTCGGCTCTTATTATTCTGACCAACCAAATAACGATGACCTTTGGAAAACTGAGCGTTTTGTAGAGGAGGTGGAGCAAGTCCGCAAGGCTTTGGGCTTGACGAAGGATAATTTTTACTTACTCGGCAACTCTTGGGGCGGCATTTTAGCAATGGAATATGCCTTGAAATATCAGGACAATTTGAAGGGTTTAATCATCTCCAATATGATGGCGAGCATTCCTGATTATGAAAAATACAACGGTGTACTGAGGGGTCAGATGCGCAAAACACTCTTAGATTCGTTGGATAAATTTGAGAAAAAAGGCGATTTAAAAAATCCTATTTATGTGGATTTGGTGACAAAAGAATATTATAACCAGCATATTTGTCGCCTTGCTGAGTGGCCCGAAGCCTTGAATCGGGCTTTTAAGCATACAAATGAGCATGTTTATGTACTGATGCAAGGACCAAGCGAGTTCAAAGTAGGTGGTCGTTTATTGACTTGGGATATTAAAGCGCGGTTGAAGGAGATACGTGTGCCAACGCTGAGTATCGGTGCAAAATACGATACGATGGATCCAAAAGCGATGGAAGATATAAGTAAGGCGGTGCAGAAAGGACGGTATTTATATTGCCCAGAAGGCAGTCATTTGAGCTTTTGGGATGACCAAAAAGACTATTTTCCGGGGGTGATTCAGTTTATTAAAGAAGTCGATAAGTTATAAGTTGAAAATTGATTAAAAATTGAAAATTGAAAATTGAAAATTGAAAGTTTGAAACACAATTCTCAATTCTCAATTTTCAACTTTCAATTCTCAATTTTAAAGGACTTTTGTTAGTATTTCAACGATGGTGTAATAATCATCATCGGTAAGGTAGTAAATGGAGTTTTTGCCGTCTCGTTTCACATCTACTACGTTTTTACTTTTGAGGATACGTAAATGGTGTGAAGCAATGGCTTGTTCGATGTCCAACTGTTCAAAGATTTCAGTGACAATCATTTGTTTTTTCTTATGCAACATATCTATAATAGCGATGCGCATCGGGTGAGCGATAGCACGCAGGGTTTCGGTACCATCATTCAAAAATTCAAGATTGAAGTGCGTTTTCATTAAATGTTGATTAACACATATAGATTTATGATTGCAAATTTAGCATATAATATTCTATATGTGTTTGAAAAAAAAATAAAAAATAAAAAAAAGGCATTCTAAATAAATGCTTTTTCCAAAGATACTATATATTTATATATTAGATATTAGATGACTAAAATATTGATAATCAATATTTTACAATATACTAAAATCTCTATTTTGAGAGATTTACTTACTTGACTACAAAATATTTATTTTTACAATAATAAAAATTCCTTAGCTATAACGCATATAGAAATCTAAATATTTTAACAGCTCTATCCCCTTCGAGTAGGGTTAAATATTTTTGAACATTTCTTTAAGGCATGACCAGAGGTCTTTTTTAAGCTCAGGCGAGACATTGATTTTGGAGAGAGAATCTATAAAAAGGAAGGTAGTATCATTAAACTCAATGGGTAAATACTGAGGGGGTGTAATTTTTAAACCTAAATCTTTAGGAGGAATTCCGAACAAAACAGCTTTGTTGCTCGTATTTTTGTTGAGTATTTGTGAAAAACTTGGTAACACTTCACCTTCAAATCGTTTCAATAATAAACAATCTGTTGGGATATGAAGCGTCGCAGCGGTCATAATTTTATCCAAAAAGACATCCATTTCAGGATTATTTTCATCCGTAAAACCAATCAAAATATGCTTCTGATTTTCACCTGATAACATCGCTGATATTTCACTTATTTCAGGAATGACAAAAACTTTATAATCTAAATAGCCTGTTTTCAAAATATAATTTCTTTTTTTTATTTTTTTATAAAATTTAAGTAGCCAAATATAATTCCAATTTTAAAGTAAATTTTATGTAAAATTGAAAGATTATTTTACAAAATGACATTTTAAAGACTTTAAATTTGGAAAATTCAAAATAAAATTTCAAATTTGTATAAGAAAATACAACCAAATATATATAACCGCCGACTTTAAAACGTTTCGTTTAATAAGGCAAAGTCCTAACCAAATTAAGTTCTAAAATCGTTTGACAATGAGCTACAAATTTAATGTAAGTTTGACAGAAAACTCGCGTTTAGCGAGCCTTGATTTCAAGAATATTCCATTCGGTCATGTTTTCAGCGACCATATGTTCGTTGCGGATTATGCTGACGGCGAATGGAAAAATTTTGAAATTCTACCTTTTGGCTATATCCCCATGCACCCAGCTAATTTGGCGATTCACTACGGTCAGTCCATTTTTGAAGGCATGAAAGCATCAAAAATGCATGATGGTACGCCTGCCCTCTTTCGCGCAGAGATGCATGTGCACCGCATCAATGCCTCCGCACGACGGATGTGTATGCCCGAATTGCCAGAAAAACTCTTTCTTCAAGCGGTAGAAACGCTTGTGGACATTGATCGCGATTGGATTCCACCGGCTGAAGGCAGCTCGTTGTACGTTCGCCCGTTCATGTTCGCTTGCGATGAAGCCTTGGGCGTTCGCCCTTCTGATACTTACAAATTCATGATTATCACTGGTCCGGTTGGTCCATATTACGCTAAACCGGTTACGCTTTGGGCTGAGGAAAAATATATCCGCGCAGCTGAAGGCGGCATGGGCGAAGCAAAAGCAGCTGGTAATTATGGCGGTGCATTATTGGCAACGCGGCTGGCGAATCAAAACGGCTACGACCAAATCATGTGGCTCGATGCCGCAGAGCATAAATATGTACAAGAAGCTGGTACGATGAACCTCATGTTTATTATAGATGGTACACTCGTCACGCCGCCAACAGACGGCACGATACTGAGGGGTATTACTCGCGATACGATTTTGAAACTCATGCGCGATAAAGGTTTCCCAGTTGAAGAGCGCAATATCAGTGTGGACGAACTCATGGAAGTCTATAAAGCGGGTAAGCTGCAAGAAGCATTTGGCTGCGGAACAGCTGCGGTAGTTTCTCACGTGAGTGAAATTACTTACAGAGATTTTAAAATGGTATTGCCACTTGTCGAAAGCCGTAAAGTCGGAGCGATGATAAAAACCACCATTGATAAATTGCGCTCAGGCGATGTGGCTGATAAATTCGGTTGGGTTCAACCGATAAAAACATCCGTTTTGGTATAAAAAAATAAAAAAAAGTATTGTAAATTGAGTGTTTGTATAAAAAGTAATTATATTTGCAAGTAATTGATTTACAAAGAACTATAAAATCCGTCTCGAACAAAATAGAGGCGGATTTTTTTATGCGCCTATGGCTTGATGCAATGGGAACGCGGATGACACAGTTCATTGAAATCATATCACATAAAAAAAATGTAAAAAAGGTTGACTAACAGGGTGGTGTCATAAATTTGCGGTATGAAGTTAATGAAAAAGCCGACGCCGATTT
>JAYTON010000423.1:0-8768 GCA_043747725.1 Saprospiraceae bacterium | reverse complement strand
CAAAAATCTACAGAAATTATATTCTCAGTGCCTAATTCAGCGGCAGCAGGTATCACCAATATCTTAAAGAATGCTGGTGTATTGAGCACAAAAGGATACGAAGCCTTAGTAACCATCAATCCTTTCAAAGGAAAAGATTTTGAATGGAGAACAAGCATCAATTTTACTCAATTCAAATCAACTGTTGATCAATTAGCACCAGGAGTTGCTAATATTTTCTTGGGTGGTTTCACAACGCCAAATATTCGTTTGGTTGCGGGTGATGAGTTTGGTCAAATATATGGCTCTGATTACAACCGTACAAATACTTCGGATGGTAAATTCGATGCTACTTTGCCATACAATCCTAATGGTCAAATAGTAGTGGGTGCCAACGGTTTGCCTTCAGCTACTTCAGGTGTTCAGAAAATAGGCAATCCAAATCCTAAATTCATTTTTGGTATCAATAATGAGTTCTCCTATAAAGGATTGGCTTTCAATGTTTTATTGGATATTAAAGAAGGTGGTGATCAATATTCACGTAACCTTGCTGACTTACAACGCAATGGTGTTGCGCTCGAAACAGCAGCTATTGAGCGTTTGAATGCGGATGGTACACCTGCTAAGCCTTATATTTTTGAAGGTGTAAAAGCTGACGGTACAGTGAATGATATTCCAATTACTGCTGAACAATACTGGGGTAACTCAGGTAAATATGCAGCAGCAAAAGGCTTTATTCGCAATACATCTTGGTTCCGTATCCGCGAAGCTGCTTTGAATTATACTTTTGGTAAGAGTTTATTATCTAATACACCATTTGGCAGATTGACAGTAGGTGTATTTGGTCGCAATTTATTATTGCATGCACCAGGTTATCCACATCTTGATCCTGAACAAAACGCTTTAGGTGTGAGCAATGCACAAGGTTTGGAATTTAATGCTCAGCCTCAAACGAAGTCTTTAGGTGTCAATTTGTCAGTAACGTTCTAATTTTTGTTGAATTATGAATTAGGAAATTACAATTAGGAATTCCTAATTTAACATTTCTAATTCCTAATTTCAACACCCCTCAGTATTTAATAAAAAATTATTTATTCCATAAAAAATAAGTAAAATGAATTTAAAAAAATATTTCAAATATAGCTTTGTCCTTGCAGCATTAATATTGTCAACAGTGTCTTGCAAAGATTATTTGGACATCAACCAAGATCCTAATGCAGTACTTGATGCTCCAATTGAGCAAGTGTTGACGTCGGCTACTGTTAGCTTTGGCTTTTGGGCAGGTAGTGACATGAATCGTTATGGCGCTCTGATTGCTCAACAATGGTCAGGTCAAACAGCAGGTGCTCCAGTTCAAACTCAGGACTATGAAAAATACCTCATCACTGGTTCAGACCTCAATAACGTATGGAGCTCAATGTACTCTACTATTTTGAGTGACCTTGAATTGGTTATTCAAAAGTCAGCAAAAGAAAGTAGTCCAAACTATTCAGGTGTGGCTAAAGTAATGAAAGCTTATGTTTTCGCTAATATTGCTGACACATGGGGAAAAGCACCTTTCACTGAAGCATTGAAATTCACAGAAAATTCACAGCCTGCTTTCGATGATGCTTCTGTAATCTATTCAGGTTTGATTACTATGTTGAATGAAGCTATCACTGAAATAAATGCTACTTCAACTAAAAGCCCGGGTACTAACTCAACCATCTATCAGGGGGCATGGGCTGGGTCAAAAGCAAAATGGCTTGCAACAGCTAATACTTTGAAAATGCGCTTGTGGTTGCACACCACTAAAGTTGACAAAACAAAAGCACTGACTGAAATAGCTTCTATAGCAGCAACAGGTCTCGTTATTAGCGCAGTCGCAGATAATTTCCAAATGCCTTTTGTCAATGCTACGAATGCTAAAAACCCAATAGAGCAATTTGAAATTTCACGTTCAAATTATTTATTCGCTAACGCTACTTTGGTGGATATTATGAATACTAAGGTTGACCCACGTCGCCCACGTTATTTCACTGATTTCCCATTGCGCAGTGGTCTTTACAAAGGTGCTAAAAGTGGTGATGCCTCATCACAATTATACTCACGTACACATATTTATTTGCGCGGTGATACGACCAACTCAGCTACACCAGCTGCAAATGGTTCAATTGCTTACAATGCTTACGTTTATAGTGGGACTGCACCAATTCGTATGCTGACAGCAGCTGAATCTTTCTTTATTCGGGCAGAAGCAGCCGTTTTGAGTGGTGCCAATATTGGCGGTTTAACTGCTGACTCTTTGTTCCGTCAGGGTATTCGGACATCGATGATAGGAGCAGGTGTTTCAACTGCAGCTACTGAAGCATACATTGCAGCACAAGGCTCTTTAACAGGTACGGAAGCTGATAAAGTCAAAAAGATTATCGAAGAAAAATACGTAGCTAACTTCGGTGTCATCAATGAGCCTTGGACTGACTGGCGCAGAACAGGTTATCCGACTCAAATTGTAAAAGTAGCCAATGCTGTTATTACAAGTAGCCCGGATGTACCACGCTCTTTCTTCTACCCACAATCTGAAATCGATTTAAACCCTAATGCTCCTAAGCAAAAGGTGAATATGGTCGAACGCGTTTTCTGGGATAAATAAGTTCAATTAAGATTTATACTGATTTGGAAATAAAGCCAAGAGTTCATTACGGCTCTTGGCTTTTTTCAAATATATTAATCACTTTTAAACCTATTCCAATCATGAAATCAAGCATCTTTCCTTTCCTTTTCTCGACCTTCTTTTTTTTAGGATTAACTAAGGCTCAAAACCCTAATACTGGTGTTAATTACAACAACCTCTCACGCAATGATTGGAGCAGCATACTGAGGGGTAATCAACCGATGAAAACGAAGAAGTCTGAAGATGTAGAACTGAGGGGTACACCTTTCATTTTTGATACTTATGAAAGCGGTGTAGTGATTATTTCTGATTCTTTGCAATCTCAAAATGATTTTAAATTTAAACTCAATGTTGAGGACAATGAAATCTGGATTCTGAATGATAAAAAAATCGAACTTGTTTTGACTGATAAACGCATTATGGGTCTTGATTTGACAATAGGCGGTAAAAATCATTCTTTTAGAAAAGCCAAATTACCCGATGTTAAAGGCGACCCTAATCGTTTCGTAGAGATTTTGTTTAATGGAACCAATTTTACCCTTATTAAACATGTCGATAAAATATTTGAACCCGCTAATGCAGTTGATAAAGGTATTGCTGTGATTGGCAGAAATTATGATAGCTATATTAAAGTGGAGAGTTTTTATATTTTGAATGATAAAAAGCAATTTAGAAAGATTAGCTTAAAGAAAAACGATATTTTTCACGCCAATATTCCCCTTATCAGTAAAAATCGAGAGGCTATCAATGCTTTTTGCAAAGAAAATGATATTTCTAATCCCTTAGAAGAAGACGATGCTATTGAATTGGTCAAATATTTAGACACTTTGAAGTGAGTTTCCTATATTTGTATAAAATCCTTTTTTTATGCAGATTAAAATTGAAGCCGTCCAAATAGCCGAATCATTCAATATTAAAAAGTTTCGCGCCGAGTTTCGCGCCGAAGCTGAATCAGGCACTAACTCCGAAGTATTTTATGCCATCGTTGATACCAACCGCTTTTTATATGTCTTTGATTATGGTGTAGTCGTCTTCGCCAATTATGATGCTTTAGCGAAAAGTGAGTTTGTCCGCTTTGTTAAAAATTATGCGACGACCCTTGTTGACTTGTATTTATTTGAAGAATATAGGATCGAACTGGATGAAAAACTCCATAAGCCCATCGTTAAAAACGACTACGTTTCTATTCATCATATTAACCCCTCAGTATTGCGCATCGTTATGCTCAATACAGGGCAATCCGTTGCCCTCGAATACTACGAAGTGTTGACCGATGACCTCATCACTTCCTCCAAACATTATATCCAAGAACTCGAACAACGCGGTAAATTGAGCATTTCCAAGACCAATCTATTGAAATACATTGGCAAAGTCCTCAATGTGAAGAACAGTATTGTTGACAACCTCTATATTCTCGACGACCCCAATCTTGTATGGGATAATGAAGAGCTCAACCTTCTCAATCGCAATCTCAAAGCCAATTTCGACATCAATACCCGTTTCAAAGACCTCGACTATCGCCTACAAATTGTGGAAGACAACCTCAAACTCTTCACCGATGTCTTGAACGTCCGCGAAAGCTCGCGCTTGGAATGGATTATTATCATTCTTATTCTAATTGAAATACTCATTGCCTTGTTTTTTCATTGATTCAAATCAATGAAGCATCCAAAAGAAAAATTCAGTAGCAAAATATTTCTGACAACACATTCAAAGAAAAAATTCAGGGGCAAAATATTTCTGACAATACGTCCAAGAAAAAAAACTCATGGTCAAATTTTTTTTGACAATACGTCCAAGGAAAAAATTCATAGACAAAATATTTTTGACAATACATCCAAGGGGGAAATTCATAGGCAAAATGAATTTTTACTGAGGGGTATCAATACAATTTCTATATTTACATCAAGCCATTTTTCTGTTAAATAAAATCAATCTCTATGCAAACATCCGATGTGCCTTTAAAAAAAGCATTAACCTCTATTCATTTATGGGCAATCGCCGTCGGATTGGTCATATCTGGCGAATATTTTGGCTGGAATTATGGTTGGGGCGTTGCTGGCACTGTTGGCTTTTTAATCGCTACTCTCATCGTCACAGTTCTTTACATCACTTTCATTTTTAGTTTTACTGAACTCACCACCTCCATCCCACATTCGGGCGGACCTTACGAATATGCACGCCGAGCATTGGGTTCTATTGGCGGATTGATAGCAGGATATGCCACTTTGATTGAATTTTTATTCGCTACTCCCGCTATTGCTTTTGCTTTGGGCAGTTATGCGCATTTTTTATACCCTTCGTTCGATATTACTTATACAGCTATCGGATGCTACATCGTTTTTTCATTGATAAACTTCTGGGGCATCAAAGAATCAGCCGTATTTACTTTGATTGTTACCTTATTAGCAGTTGTTGAGCTCTTAATTTTTATTGGTATCGTTGCGCCGCACTTTGAATTAAAACTTTTTATGCACAACAATATGCCTTTTGGTTTTAAAGGTATATTCGCCGCCTTGCCTTTTGCTATCTGGTTTTACTTAGCAATAGAAGGCGTTGCAATGGTAGCCGAAGAAGCCAAAGACCCACAGCGAACAATTCCAAGAGGCTATATATTCGGCATCGCTACCCTCACGTTTTTAGCATTAGGCGTGATGATTGTCAGTGGTGGTATTACGGATTGGCAATTATTATCTACCATTGATTATCCTTTACCCGAATCCATCGGCATTGTATTGGGCAAAGAAAACAGCTTGACTAAACTGTTTGCAGGCATCGGTTTATTTGGTTTGATTGCTTCATTCCACAGTATTATATTGGGGTATTCCCGTCAAATATTCGCTTTAGCAAGAGGTGGCTATTTGCCAAAGGTTTTATCAAAAGTACATACTCGATTTCAAACTCCGCATATAGCCCTTTTTGTCGGTGGATTAGTCGGCATACTATCGGTTTGCATAGGTAATACACAACAATTAATTATACTCTCAGCCTTAGGAGCGATTGTGATGTACATCATCAGTATGATAAGTCTCTTCATTTTAAGAAAAAAAGAA
Source organism: Saprospiraceae bacterium (assembly GCA_043747725.1). GTDB lineage: Bacteria > Bacteroidota > Bacteroidia > Chitinophagales > Saprospiraceae > JAAFJT01. The sequence continues at coordinate 3,083 of JAYTON010000423.1, read as the reverse complement.
CCGCTGTTAGAACGACCCTTTAAAGCACCATTTTACCCATACTTTCCAGCTATTGCTTTGGTATTATCAGTGGGTTGTTTGATTTCAATAATATATTATAATTTGATGTTGAGTGCTTTTTTCTTTGTTTTAATGCTGGTCTTAATCGGTATCTTTGTAGGATTGGGGATGCATAAAGAGACCCCCTCAGTATAAACACATTTTTAGTAGATAAATATAAAATGCCTTACCGCCACGCCATATCAAATAACGTCTATGTTTTCAAGGATTTAAAAACCCTAATGGCTAAAGCATCGCCTTTGCGAAGTGGTGATGTATTGGCAGGTGTGGCAGCAAGTAATCATCAAGAACGCATTGCTGCTCAAATAGCTTTATCAGATGTGCCGTTGAAAACGTTCCTCAATGAAGCCATTATACCTTATGAAGAAGATGATGTCACGCGGTTGATTATTGATATTCATGATGAAATAGCTTTTCAACCCATCAATCATTTTACTGTAGGACAATTAAGAGATTGGTTATTGAGCGATGAAGCTGATACAATTACATTGCAAAATTTAGCGACGGCGTTCACCCCTGAAACGGTGGCGGCGGTTTCTAAATTAATGCGCAATCAAGACTTGATAGCAGTTGCTCAAAAATGTGAAGTCATCACTCGTTTTAGAAATACTTTGGGTTTAAAAGGACATTTATCCGTGCGATTGCAACCGAATCATCCGACGGATAATATACAAGGCATTGCGGCGAGTATCATTGATGGCTTATTATATGGCAGTGGCGATGCGGTGATAGGCATTAATCCAGCGACGGATAGCCCCTCAGTAGTGGTGTCTTTATTGAACATGATAGATGATTTAAGGTTAAAATTTAACATTCCGACCCAAAGTTGCGTACTCTGCCATGTGACGACTGCTTTAGAAATCATCCATCGCGCGCCTGTTGATTTAGTGTTTCAATCCATCGGCGGTACTGAAAAAACGAATAAAAGTTTTGGCGTGAGTCTATCTATGTTAGAAGAAGCCAATCAAGCAGCATTATCTTTAAATAGAGGTACTTTGGGAAACAACGTGATGTATTTTGAAACAGGGCAAGGCTCATCCCTTTCCGCTAATGCCCATCATGGCGTGGATCAGCAAACTTTAGAAGCACGGGCGTATGCCGTGGCAAGGCGGTTCAATCCTTTATTAGTGAATACAGTGGTGGGTTTTATCGGACCTGAATATTTATTTGATGGAAAACAAATCATCAGAGCCGCTTTGGAAGACCACTTTTGTGGTAAATTATTGGGCTTACCGATGGGCGTGGATATTTGTTATACCAATCACGCTGAAGCGGATCAAGATGATATGGACAATCTATTAACTTTATTGGGCGTGGCGGGTTGCAATTATATTATGGGGATTCCCGGCTCAGACGATATTATGCTCAACTATCAATCTACGTCCTTTCATGATGCCTTGTATGTGCGGAAGGTTTTGAATAAAAGACCCGCACCTGAATTTGAACAATGGCTTATGGAACATAGTATTATTGATGAAAAAGGGAATCTATTGCCCATACAAGCGCGGAATGCTTTACTCAGAGAGTGAAAAGTGGAAAACAACCGCAAAATGGAAAATTTTAAATGTAGAAGTGTTTACGCCTCAGTATTTTCACTTTTCACTAACTCGTTTCCCTCAAAATCCTTATCCGTTTAAATTCTTCTAAGCAAAAGGCGATGTCCTCTACTTTCATTTGCCGATTTTCAGGTAGATGCTCTACGATGTCCTCTATCATCGAAGGCTTTTTAGTACCATCATCACTCACTAAAGCAAATAGTATTTCCATCGGTAAACCTTTCGGCTGTTTGATATGGCGCTCTTCTCTTAATTTAGTTTCGATATTTGACAATTCTTCATTTAAAAAATCGGAAATCACGTTCGACATTGCCCCAACTGCATTCACTACTGAGGGGGTAAACACAACAGGTAGTTGAGAATTTGAAGGAGATATTGCTAATGCTTTACGATAAACCCTATCCAAATAGACTTGCAAATTGGTCAATTCAATCCCTTCTTTTTTGTCGTGAATATTGTTTAAAATCAACTCAATCGTTTCCTCTATTGGCTCAACTTGTATATTAGCATGGTACAAAGTGCCTTCCACGACGCGATATAAATTGTCGGCACTCATTTTTTCTACGCGCAAACGATTGTCAAAAAGATAGGGAATCACTTTTTCAAATTCATTCAAATAAGCAATCCATTCCTCTCTAATACTGATAATTACTTTTACGTGCAACCCCTCAGTATCCAGCAGTTTTTTGAGTGTTTGATAAAATAACTCTTGCTCTGGCTTAGTACCGAATATAAAAAGCTCCTCAAATTGGTCGAATATCAAGTAAATAGGCTTAAAATAGTCTAAAAAAAGCATATCTACCTTCTTTTCAATGCTCCATTTTTCAGGTTGATCTTCTGTAGCAGCTAAGGCTTTGTTAAGTTTTAAATCCAATGAACCATTGATGTCCATGTCTCGCCGAATGAAAAGCGGCATCCAATCTGTGTCATAAAATTTGTTCGCTAAACCACAATTGATTAGGCTCGTTTTGCCCGTACCCGATGCCCCATATAATAAGGTGAGATTCGACGCGTGAACAGCATTGAACAATTGGGCGGTCTCTTTTTCTCTACCAAAAAAGAAATCGGCATCGTCTTTCCCATACGGGTCTAAAAATTTGAATGGGCTGGTTGTCATGTCGTCAAAGTCTTCAAATCGCGCGGCGTGAAGGCATTTTTAAAATTCAAAAATTGCAATTCCAAGTCTGCAAAGATGGGATTTATTTCATTCAAATCCTTGATGATGTCAGTTTTAGCAGCTTCAGTTTTCGAGGATTTATAGGATGGCACTGAGGGTTTGATATTGCGTCCTTTTTCAAAATCACGCAAAGTCATCTTGGTATTCACAATATCCGTCCCCTTTTCATTTTTAGCCGTGACAAAATAATTGTGATTAATCGTGCCATAATGATAAACGCTATCTTTTTCAAAACGGAACATAAATAAGTCAATGAGCCGATTTTTTTGAACAGTATTATCGTCAATCAC
>JAYTON010000422.1:0-8184 GCA_043747725.1 Saprospiraceae bacterium | reverse complement strand
AAGTTTATCAGCCGTTTGGTTATCCCATTTTTGAATCTCCGAAACAAGGCGAATACTGACCGACATGCGCACCAAATCAAAAGTAGCGGGCAGCAAAGCCGCATCATCAAAATCATTCAGATCAAAGTAAACTTGTCTGTTATCGGCTTTATAGGCTCCAAAATTTTGGATATGTAAGTCCGCACAACTCCAGACTTTAGTAGAATCCACAGCGTGAAAATCTTGAATAAGGTCTTCATAGAACAAATGGGAAGTTGCTCGAAAGAATGAAAACGGGTTTTGTTGCATGAGCGCATATTTCCGTTGCAGCATATCAGGCAATCGCCCTGCATTGAATTGTTTTATTTTTTCTAATACTGAAGCCATGATTTGCCTTTATTTAAAATTAAAATTAGGGATTAAATGGCATGTTAAGCGCATTTAATCCCTAATTTTTAAATATCTACCTCAAACACAAGTCTTTGCTTTGTTTGAAAACTCCGTTTGTACTTTGTAGGTCAAGACTGTTTTGGCATGGCGAGAGGGATAATCACCTATTTCTCCAAACGTATCATTGTACCAACCCTCGCCCGGAACAGGGTCGGTCATCGCTTCGCATAGTTCATGTGAGGCGGTAACGGTCATGGAATCAAATGCCGACAAACCATCTAAGCCACTCGAGCAATCAGCATACGTAATGACCGCATAAAAAAGAGCTTTATTGACATGATCGTGATAGCCACAGAAAACTTGACAAGAAGCATCTCTTCCCAACTTTACAACAGTGCCTTGCTGAGTAAAAACGAAATAGAGGCGATTGGCTGTAATAGGTGGAATAATGCCAGCAGCAATCCACTTATTGAGATTTTTTTTAATCGTTGTATCTGAAACCGTTTTAGCTAATGAGGGGCTATTAGTCGTTACGCTGCCGATAAAACTGCCATGTCCTATCTTCTGATTAGGCACATTATACTCTGCCAATTGGTCAATCAAAGTACTGTCTACAATGTCTTTGAAGAATTTATTGAAAGGTGCTATCATAGCAGCTTTTACTGGCGTTGTCCAATCTTTTCCCCAAAAAATGGTAAACATTTCTACCTGAGTCAGCAATTGCCCACCTCTATAAGTCAAGGGCGTTAGAACAGGCATTGTTGAAACGTCGCGCGAGATTGTTGATGGAAGGGCAACAATTTTTTTAATGCGCGGTTGTCTGGGTTTTTTGACTGTTTGATTCATGATAAATACAATTTTTGGTATGACTAAAATGGTTAAATTCTCATTATTTAAGTTTATTCTGTTTTAAATCAATCGTAAAACTATCAAATAAAACGGGGGCTGCTTTCCAAGATTCTTGAAGACGCGGCACGGTAAAATATTCGCCTAAAAACTCTTTTTTATTCATATCAATCGTGATACGCATAAAACCATGTCTGTCTTCGCTGTATTTTTCAAATACCACATCTTTAAAGGGTGACGGCGTGGGCATTGCAATAGTTGTTCCACCAGTATTGATATTGTGTAGATGCCAATAACCGCCTGCCCCTGCTACTATATAAGGAATTTGAACCTTGCCTATATTCTGCGTAAACCTTTGATAATTATGAACATGCCCCGTCAGCACAATATCAGGATAAACATTCGCCTGTTTGAATGAATCTGCTAACAATTTTTGCATTGCTGCACTCGCTCCATGATGCGGATCCATCGAAAAAGGAGGATGGTGTAAAGTCACTATTAAGGCTTTATTGCTTCTTTCTTTTTGAGCATTTTTCAATTCATTGACAAACCAAGCCTGTTGGTCTGCTTTAACAACACCGCCTTCAGGCACGTTGGTGTATAAGCCTATAATATTGGCAACCGGAGTCACTAAGGTAAAATACACATTGGGTTGTGTCATTGTTGTGCGGGCTGTATCGCCTGCTTCGGGTGCTATTGTCGGTGTTTTGGCACAAAACAATCGCATAAACGCATCAAGGCTTGTGGGTTTAGTCGTGTCTGTGGGGTCAACATCTCCGTCGTGATTGCCTGCAATGGCAAATACAGGTGCAGGGTAAAACTTGTACGGTTCATAAAACTGAATATTGTATTCTTTTGAACTACCATAATAATACACCACATCGCCAATGATATAAAAAAAAGAAGGGTTGTTAGCCGTATTGATTTTATCAACCTGCATTTCCATGTGGTCGGCTACAATCTGCTGGTCAGCGGGGCTTTTTACTCCGCCTACATCACCTACGGTATGGAAAATCATGCGCTTGGATTGGCTAATTTCAGCATATTCAGCAGGCGTGATGACCGTTTTAATGTCTAAATGAAAAGGTGCTTTACCGGTTGGTTTGGGCAGGGGTTGGAATGGGGATGAAAAATTTTGCATAAATTCTTCATTCACAATGCCCAGCACGGGTCTTTCTAAATTAAATGAATGTTCCATTGAAATATGTATAAATTTATTAATAATAACGAGAGTTTTTAAAATAAATTAGCATACCCCTCAGTATTAGAAGGATTCTGCTTAAAAAAAAGATGTTCCATCTTGTTCTCAATTACTTTTCAAACAATATGAAACATCTGAATTCTATAAGCATCGATATGATATTTGACCTAACCTTTTAAGGATTATTCCCTTCGGTTACCTTTTCACCATTCTCAGTAGCAACTGGTGCTTCTGTCGAGTCATCACCCATAAACTGCTCCTTTGCTTTTTGGAACAATTCAGTGCCTTTTTCTTTAGCTTTATCGAGCAAATCACCTGGATGAGATAAAGTTTCTTCAATGTTATCAATATCAACTCCCGTTTTTTCTTCAACGAGGTTTTTGGCTTTGTCAAGCATGTCTTTTACGCCTGAAAACAAGTTTTCTAATCCCATTTTTTAAATTTTTTAAAAGGTAGTTATATAAATATTATTAATTATTTAAAGTTAAAACCCGTTTTATACTGAGGGGGTACTCATATTTTATGAAAAATAGCTTTGCCCTTCAAAAGATAGCTCGACGATAAGTTTACCCGTAAAAGTAAAGGCATAAAAGACATCATAGCATTGTATTGAGGTTCAGTCGAATAACCTTTTATGACTTCAAAAATGATTGAAACAGCAGCTTCCACTTCATTTTTGGAGATAAAAATACTGGTGTGAGCCGCCCCTTTTGATTGAAATAAAACATCAATGAATTCATCATAATCAAACAACTTTAAAGATTTATCATCCCAACCATTCGTGTACATCTGTTGAATTTCAGCTGGTAAATGAGCCACTAAAGCACTGGAGGCAACGAGCTGAATACGCTCTCTAAGGGTTTGAAAAAAAGCACGCAATACGCGTCTGGCATGAGGGGTATTATTGGGCATCCCTAAAACCAAGGCTGAGTGGGCTACGAAAGTGCTTTCTTTAATATGAGCAGAATAGCTATTAGCTTTCATTGATAAATACTTCAAACAGAGTTAGTCAAATTAAGTACAAAGACAATAGGATTATAAGTCGCTTTACCTATATTTTTCAAACCAATTAATGTGCAAATGTGTCCTTAAAAGCCTGATGATGTGTAACTATATTATGTCAAATAGGCAAAATAACAAGGCAAACAGGCAATACAGGGGTTGAAACGGGCAACCATTGGCTATACTCAGTTTGTTGATTATTGGAAATAGGTTCAAAATAATACTGATGCCATATAGAGTTGAAGTCTTTTGTTTTCAAATTTGATTCGAATGTTCAAGCCGTCGAATAGCCTCCAAAGGCAGTTAATGATGACTATACGTAAAAAAGGTTGAATGCGTTTAAAGCAGCCATTTGTCCACTTAAAGGTCAAAATTGCCTGTTTTACCTCTTTTCATAGTGCTTCAATAGTCCAAATCATACAACCTTTGTCCCATTAATTAATCAAAATCAAAAATTTAGTCTAATGAAAAGCATTAAAAGTTTAAGTGTTATCGCATTCGTTTCATTCTTAACTATTGCTGGCAGTAATGCCCAAAACAGCCCTGCTACTACTACTACACAAGCCCCAGCAACTGTTGCCATGAATCAACCCACTAAAGCCAAGCATATGAAACATGTAAAAGCAGCTAGTGAGAATCAAACATCACAAGCAACAGCAACAACTACGAATGCTAATACTACCCCCTCAGTAGCCAATGCTCCCGCAGCCGTAAAAACAAAACGGGCGAAGCATTCTAAAAAGGTGAAAGCAGCTACTGATAATGCAACACCTTCTGCACCAACTGTTGCCACTACCCCCTCAGTATCAAAGGCATCAAAAGCACCAAAAGCTGTAAAAACAGCCTCTAACCCAATAGCGAGCAAAGACCAAAGCATCGGTACAGACGCTAAAGGACGGACTTTGTACAAAGGACCTCGCGGCGGCGTGTATTACTTAACTGCAGCTGGCAATAAGGAATATGTAAAGCAGTAATTCTTTAATTAGGAATGTATTAATTAGGAATTAGGAATCTGTTAATTAGGAATTATACTACCTTCCTAATTAACAGATTCCTAATTTATCAGCGTTTGCTTTCTAACCATTTTGCAAAGTCAGTGGCTTTTGCTTTGCTGATGATGATATGCTCTGGAGCAAGGGTATGAGTTTTGACGAGCATCTTGCGGGCGAAATAGTGTTCTACTTCTTTCACTAAACGGCGGCTGATGAGAAACTGGCGATTGGCGCGATAAAAATCATGAGGGTCTACTTCTCTTTCAAGGTTATCAAGCGTATAATCGGTCATATAAGTATCGCCTTTTGTTGTATAAAGCATGACAATTTCGTTTTTGATATAAAAAAATGCCACATTGCTGATATCAACAGGGATTAATTTGCCACCTTTAGAAACTAAAAAGCTGGATTTATAACCATCTTTCCCGCGCAGAAGTTTTGCTAGTGCTTCCAAATCAACAGGCGAAAGAGCCAGCGATACTGAGGGGGTCGTGTTTGAAGAGAAATTAACTAAGCCTTTGACTTTATTAAGGGCATCGCCAACTGTTTTTTCATCAAAAGGCTTCAAAATATAGGCAATGCCATTGGTTTTGAAGGCTTCTATGGCGTATTCATCGTAAGCGGTACAAAAAATAATAGGGCTTTTGACTTGTATTTTCTCGAAAATATCGAAACAAATACCATCGGCGAGATGAATGTCTGAAAAAATTAAATCGGGTTGAGTTGTTTTTAAGAAATCAATACTGCCTTCAACGGTATCAATAGTATCCAAAATAACCGCAGAGGGTTCTATTTTGCGAAGGATAAATTTTAATTCCCGCGCTGTGATTGGTTCATCTTCAATAATGACTATTTGCATATTATTCTACTATTTTTAGGCGAATATATAATTAACAAAATATGAAGGTCTCTCACAAATATAGCGCATACTATCGCTTGTTTAGCATATTTTCGCAGGAAAATACAATATTCGATATGCTCAAGATAAAAAGGCAGACAACCTATATTGGTTTGATATTATGTTTTGGATTAAGCATTGTATCTTTATTTCAACAATATTTTGATGACGATAGAGCGAAGTTGACTTTTTTTATCGTTCCTTTTTTGATTATTTTTACTGGTTTGCTTTTTATGTGGGGCATCGTTTTTCGGTTTTTAAAACCCTCAAAAAATGTCTTGTCGTATAAATGGAAAGCGGTGACCATGACATTCTCTATTTCCATTCTTTTCCTTCTGCTATTGTCTGTTTTAGGTTTTAAGATTGAGAACTATGTATTTGGCGAAGTGGAGGGCATTACATTTCAGCGGTATATCGGTATTTATATTTTTAGAGGGTTTTTCCTTTTTGGCTTGGTAATACTGTTCAAATATTTGATTGATAATCGCGAGATGCGGCAACTGTATTTTAATGAAACTCAACACCTCCGCGAAGCCAATACCCGCGCTCAGTTCGAGATTTTGAAACAACAAATAAACCCCCATTTCCTTTTCAATGCTCTCAGTACGCTCAAGAGTTTGATTCGTGTTCAAGACCCCAATGCTGAAACATTTGTGATGAACCTTTCTGATGTTTATCGTAAATTGTTGCAAGGTCGTGAAAAAGAATTTATCCGCCTTCAAGATGAAATGGATATAGTACAATCCTATCTTTATATGCAACAAATGCGTTTTGAAAATAATTTGAAAGTAGAAACATTGATTCATCCACAATTTGAAGAAGCTTTTTTACCCCCCTTTGCTTTGCAGCTTTTGATTGAAAATGCCATCAAGCACAATATCATTTCTCGCGCTAAACCCTTAACTATCCGTATTTTTACGACTGAACAAAAGCGTATTGTCGTAGAAAATACTTTCCAACCCAAAGCAAAAAGCGGCGATTCGACTGGCTGGGGACTCTCAAGCCTCAAAGAACGCTTCAATGTATTTACGCAACAACCGATAGAAATTATAGAAACAGATGACTTGTTTTCTGTTTCATTGCCGTTTTTGCTCGACCCTCTTTAATAGTAATTATAAAAATGTAATCTTTGAAATCGGATGGATTTCCCAATTGGTTGCAGGTTGGAAACCAACGGGTCCGATTTGACCGGGCTTATGGTCAACATCAAAAAAAGTGCTGCCTTCTATTTGAATTTTAATCGGATTCTGAGCAAAAATGACATAGCCTGAACTGCAAACCTGCACAAACTGCTTTTCAAAAGCTGCTCGAACAGCTATAAACGTTTTAGCATTGGCATTAGATAAGCCTGATATTTCAACATTGAATAAGGTAGCTTTTTTCACGTTTTTATTATCCCCTATGATAACGTGGTAATCATTGTCGCTTTCTTTTTTGAATGCATATAGATAGGTGTCTTTTAGCAGCCGTACATAATGTTTTTCTTCTGCAATACGGAGGCTACTACTCGTCAACTTCGACCGAACAATCGCATCTTTTGCTAAGGCTTTTAAAAGGGCTGATACTGTGGCAAAGTCTTCTATTTTAGCATTGACAATTGAGGTTTTCGCTGCCTTTCGTGCTGTTCCTGCAAAAGTGCTATCAAGACAATTAGAAATGGCTAACACATTTTCTGATTGAGCATTGTCAAAAGGATCATCTACGAATTTTACTTTATAAAACTTACCGTTGGGCGCTTTATATACAGCTTCCTTGCAACTTGGATTGCTTAAATTGGTAATGGTATCACAAGATACATGTTGTGAAAATAGGGTTTGTGAACTTAAAAACCCTAATAAAATGAGTAGTAGACTCAAAGGTTGGATGGAGATTTTGGTTATCACGATAGTTTTTTTTAGACGTGTAGATGATAAAAAGTATAATATAGGTTTAACGTGAGTTGGGAGATTCAAGCTGCCATATTTAGGCTATCCTCACCTGAATGTAGTTCATAAATAGTAGCAATAGAAGCAGAAGATTTATCTGGATAGAAAGAATAAGCGGCTAAATTGGCGAAGACAGTAGTAAAACCATTAGTAGCCGACCTTTGCTGATTAAAATTTAAATCCAAATGTACTTTTTGAATATCAATGACAGACTCAATGGTTGGTCTTTTCTTATGCCATAAGCCATCTTTAAAGAGTAATGGTTTTGCTGCTTTTTTCATATTGCTTCTGGGTTTGACAACAAAAGTTCTTAAACGGTCTAATTCTAAGAGCAATCGTTTTTCTTCATTCATCTGATAACCGGCATCGGTATAAAACATACCAAAAAGGTTTTTAGCCATCTGAAAAAGAATGAGCGCATGGGAATCAGATTTACTACCTAAAGATAGATAAAAATGTAATAATTCGCCTAAATTGTTGATAACTAGGTGCAATTTCAGACCAAAAAACCAACCTGTTGAGGTTTTACCTTTTGCCGCTGCGCCTATAAATACTTTATGAGAATGGGCACGGGTAATAAAGCAAACGGGTAATTTGGTAGTATCTAAAAAGTATATGCCAGTTCGTTTAGCTAATGAGCAGCTATACACAGCAAATACCAATAAGGGTAAAAAGGCTCTCGGAATCAACTCAACAAAGCCATTATACGAGGGCACATTTGGAAAATCAGATTTATAACAGCCTAAAATCCCTTTGGTATAGTAGGCTTTAAAGTGCCGATAATCCGAGCAATGAGAGTATATCAATATTGTCATTACTTCACTTAATGAGAGTGAACAAGGATGATTTCTTTTGCAAGAGCCTAAACAGCTCAGTAATTTCTGTAAATATTCATGCTCGCGCTTGCAAAATTCATCTACTTCATAATATATTTCGTCCAGCATAGCTCTT
>JAYTON010000421.1:0-2877 GCA_043747725.1 Saprospiraceae bacterium | reverse complement strand
ACAATCGCGTTATTGCCAGAGCGCACAATCAGACCGAACGCCTCAATGATGTGACAGCACACGCTGAAATAGTAGCACTCACTGCCGCAGCCGATTATTTAGGCAGTAAATATCTCGATGAATGCACGTTGTACGTGACGCTTGAGCCTTGCGTCATGTGTGCTGGTGCGTTGGCATGGGCGCAATTGGGCAGATTAGTGTATGCTGCCAGCGATGATAAACGGGGATTTATGCGTTTTGGAAAAGAGCTTTTACACCCTAAAACAAAACTTGAATTGGGCATCATGCAAGATGATTGTGGCGATTTGATTAAACGTTTTTTTAAAGAAAAAAGATAAGTGAATTTTTATAACTTATTGATTATCAAATATTTGGAAAGTTGAAATTTTTCCAAATGTTGTAAAATAATGCAACATCATGTACTCAAAAGAAGAACAACGCTATCTCCACGACCGTTCAAAACAGCTTTTGACAGAAGATGTCATTGTGAGCGATAGCACGGCAACCTATGAAGTCAATCCTTTAAAAGCCGCTTCAACTATTGCCGATTTACAAGCTGTTCTCCGCTTCAATGAGTGGCGATATTACGTGATGGACGACCCTCAAATTTCAGATTTCGAGTATGATATGCTCTATAAAAAACTTGAACATCTGGAGGATTTATATCCGAACCTTATCACGCCCGATTCGCCCACGATGCGTGTAGGCAGTGATATGGCTGAAAATGTGAAGACCGTGCCGCACCTCACGCCCATGCTTTCGCTTGAAAACTCCTACAATGCGGAGGATTTGAACGATTTTGATGTGCAAGTGAAAAAATTAGCAGATATGCCGATTGAGGCAGATGTAGAATATTGCGTTGAGCCTAAATTCGATGGGGGCACTATTGCTTTGGTGTATGAAAATGACGTTTTAGTACAAGCCTCTACACGTGGAAATGGCGTAGTAGGTGAAGAAATGACGCATAATGCCAAGGTGATGCGCTCCATTCCTTTGCGCGCTGCGTTTTCAAAAAAGCAAATTAAGAAGGTGGAACTGAGGGGGGAAGCCTTGATTCGCAAAGATATTTTTGAAAAAATTAATAAACAACGAGAAGAAGATGGCTTGACGCTCTTCGCCAATCCACGCAATGCTGCGACGGGCGGCTTGAGAACTAAGGACGCAAAGGATACAAAAGCGCGCGGCATTGAAGCCTTCGTTTATCAGCTTGGATATGCCGAAAATACTGAGGGGGTGCAAATTGTCCGCAATTTTCACTCTCATCATGAGAGCATTGAGTATTTAGGAACATTGGGCTTTAAAGTGCCTAAGGCGGGACATGAGACGAAAGTGTGTAAAAATATAGCCGAAGTCATCGCTTTTTGTAATGAGTGGCAAGAGAAACGCGACAGTTACGAGTATGAAATTGATGGCATCGTCGTAAAAGTGAATAGCTTGGATATTCAATCGCAATGCGGTTATACCTCGCATCATCCGCGTTGGGCAGTGGCTTTTAAATTTAAAGCCAAACAAGCCACGTCTAAATTACTCGGCGTTGACTTTCAAGTGGGTAAAACCGGAGCGATTACACCTGTTGCCAAATTGCAGCCTATTCAGTTGGCAGGCGTGACGGTATCGAGCGTTTCTATGCACAATGAAGATTTTATCAATACAAAAGACATTCGCATTGGTGACACCGTTTTGGTAGAGCGGGCGGGCGATGTGATTCCTTACATCGTAAAATCAATGGCAGACTTGCGTAATGGTTCTGAAAAGCCCATTAAATATCCAGAATTATGCCCTTTCGATACCACTCATTCAGTGCGGCTTGTGCGCGAGGAAGGTGAAGCGGCTTGGCGTTGCCCGACCTGTACGTGCGGACGGCAGGACTATCAGAAATTTGTATTTCATACTTCCAAAGATGCGATGGATATTGAGGGCTTGAGTAAGGCGACCATTGAGCGATTTGTACAATTGGGATGGGTGAGGAACATTGCTGATTTATATCGCTTGGATTATGAGGCGATTTCAAAATTAGAAGGTTTTGGAAAAAAATCAGCGGATAACCTTGAAAAAGCCATTGAAAAAGCCAAAAAGAACCCCATTCAACGGCTTTTGCATAGCCTGAGCATTCATCATTTAGGAAAAAAAGCGGCTAAACTAATAGCGGCTGAATTAGAAAATGTCTTGGATTTGAAGGATTGGGATTTAGCAAAATTTACATCTATTAAAGAAATAGGACCCATCGTTGCACAGAAAGTGATGGAGTTTTTTGAAAATGAAAATAATATTGCTCTCCTTCAAGACATGGAATCTCTTGGCGTCAACATGATACCGACCGATGAAGACCGCAAACCGCCCGTCAATACTGAGGGGGTGTTCGCGGGCAAGTCCATATTGTTCACAGGCTCGCTCATGCAATTTACAAGGGATTCGGCTGAAAAAGCGGCGGCGGCGGCGGGTGCTACCATTGCTTCCAGCGTTTCAAAAAATTTGAATATTTTAGTCGTGGGTGAAAAAGCAGGGTCGAAACTAAAGAAAGCGCAAGATTTGAAAACGGTAGAGATTATGACTGAAGAGGAATTTATGAAGCTCATTAATGGGTAGAATTTGTTACGTGTAATTTAGAACTTATCAGTATATTTACTCGTAAAATAGAAGTTTGGTAACTTAAATACAGCTATAAGCAATCGGAGTCAAAGGCTTCAGCCTATATTTTTAAAGGAAGGTATAAACTGAAAAATTAATGCATATAAATATTATACTTAGAAATCAGATGATGGTTTTGGCAATTCTAATGGTAACGGGAAGTGGCTTCGCTCAAAAAATCCGTTATGAAATGAGTTGCCCCAACGCCGCTCATCATGAAGCAGAAATCACCCTAATTGCTTCAAATAT
>JAYTON010000420.1:0-2242 GCA_043747725.1 Saprospiraceae bacterium | reverse complement strand
GATATTATTCACAAACGAAAAGACGTTTTCAGTATAACCAGTGTTGTAAGTAAAAGAGATTTCAACTTCTACATCATCTTTTTTACCTTTTACATAAATAGGTGTGCTAATGAGTTGCGTACGGTTTTCATCCAGATACTGAACAAAACCTTTCAAACCATCTTCAGAGAAAAACTCTTCCACATGGTAATTGTCGCCTACTTCATCCGAGCGTTCGTCTATCAATCGCAGTTTCAGACCACTGTTCAAATATGCCAATTCTCTTAGACGGTGCGCCAACGTTTCATGTTTATAGACTAATTCTTCTAATATCTCAGGATCGGGCTTGAATGTGATGATTGTCCCTGTTCTTTCTGATTCGCCTATGACTTTCACATCTGCAAGTGGCTTTCCTTTGGAATATTCCTGAACGAAAACTTTACCTTCGCGGTGAATCTCGGCACGCAAATAAATAGATAAAGCATTGACGCAAGAAACGCCAACACCATGCAAACCGCCAGACACTTTATAGGTGTCTTTATCGAATTTACCACCTGCATGTAAGACCGTCATAACGACTTCAAGTGCGGATTTTTGCAATTTTTTTTGCAAACCAGTTGGGATACCTCGTCCATCGTCGGTGACTGTTATCGAATTATCTTTATGAATAATAACTTCAATATTTTTACAGTATCCAGCAAGATGTTCATCTATAGAGTTATCAACTACCTCCCAAACTAAATGATGTAAGCCTTTGCTATCTGTACTGCCGATATACATGCCGGGACGCATGCGCACAGCCTCTAAACCTTCAAGAGCGGTGATGTTGTCTGCACCATAACTGCTCGCTGGGGCTTGTAACTCGGGTGTCTCTAATATTTTTTCCATAAACGCAAAGATACGGTTTTATTCGCCGTTATCGAAACTTTTTAACGGTTTTTAGCGGCTATTGTTGGCATTTTTTTATCAATTAAATGTAAAAATTCTACAATCAATGTCGATGCAACCCCTCAGTAGCTTTATCTTTCGAAATGACATAAAATCGTTTTTGGGATTAAAAAAAAACTTTATTGGGAATAAATCTTTATTTTTCATTTTTATTAAAAGTTATCTTTAATTTTTTTTGCACCTTTCAAAATTAATATAAAAATTCCCCCTTCGAGTTCTAAATTTCGTAATATTATAAACACCATAAAAAATAAAATCACATGGGAGAACAAAAAGTGAAAGTGGTCAAAGACCGCAAGCAGATGCAGAATTTCGTTCGCCAATTGCTGCGCGATGTAGAAGCCTTTGAGTATATGCTCAACAACGATTGGTTTGAAAAAGACATTATGCGCATCGGTGCCGAGCAGGAAATGTGCCTCGTGGACAAAGATACCTTCAAGCCCGCCTGTATTAATATGCAAGCGCTGGAGCTAATGAAAGAATGGGATTGGGTAGGCACTGAACTCGCTCAATTCAACCTCGAAACCAACCTCACACCTTTAGCGTTTTCAGGCAATTGCTTGAGTGCTCTGGAACGTGAAAATACTGAGGGGTTAAATAAAATTCGAGAGGTCATTAAGCCATTTAATGCAGAAGTTGTATTGGCAGGTATTTTACCGACACTCCGAAAATTCGATCTGGATATGCAAAACCTCACGCCAAAGCCTCGTTATTTTGCCTTGATGGAGAGCATTAAAGAGCATAGCCTAAGAGGAGATGAACATTTTGAATTAAGGCTCGACGGTATTGATGAGCTACATATTCGACATGATTCGCCACTTTTGGAGGCTTGTAACACCAGTTTTCAAGTGCATTTGCAGGTTTCTCCTAAGGATTTTGTCAAAATGTACAATATTGCGCAAATGCTTGCCGCGCCGATGATATCTATTGCGGCTAATTCGCCAATGGTTTTTGGTAGGCGGCTCTGGCATGAAACCCGGATTGCCCTTTTTCAACAATCACTCGATACGCGCACTTCGCACGAGCATATGCGCGAGCGCAGCCCCCGCGTGAGCTTTGGAAAAGATTGGTTGCATGAAAGCATTCTTGAAATTTATAAAGAAGATATTGCCCGGTTCCGAGTATTGCTTGGCGATGATATAGAGGAGGATTCGCTTGAATCCGTTGCCAAAGGAATAGTGCCAAAGCTCCGCGCCCTTCAAATCCATAACTCCACCGTTTATCGTTGGAATCGCCCTTGCTACGGCATTAGCGACAATGGCAAACCGCATTTACGCATTGAAAATCGGGTATTGCCAGCAGGGCCGACGGTTGT
>JAYTON010000419.1:0-3885 GCA_043747725.1 Saprospiraceae bacterium | reverse complement strand
ACTTTATTCGCTGCAAAATAGACCCGTGTATTGCTGTGTTGCGAAACAAACAAAGGCGCATCCCAATTCCACCGATACGCTGCTTCGTTTTCTCTTTCAGTCGGGCGAATACCAACGCTTTCGCCGCTGCGTTTGTCGTAGCGTTGTAAACCGCCGTATTGCGATTGCGCATAAATGATATTCGGGTCTTTCCAATCCACCGCCGATTCAAAACCATCGCCGCCGCACGTGACATACCAATCTGAATTGGGAATACCGTTTTCAGAAGTCGTGCGCGAAGGTCCGCCTAAACTGAAATTATCTTGAGTGCCGCCGAAGACGTTATAAAAAGGTGTCGCATTGTCAGTCGTGACTTTATAAAACTGCGTAATCGGTAAGTTTTCCTTGAATTGCCATTGTTTTGCCTTGTCATAGCTTTCATAAAGACCGCCATCGCAACCCACTAAATAATGCCCAGTATCATTAGGGTCAACCCAAATGACGTGATTGTCAACGTGTTTCCACATTTCACCCAACCGTCGAGTCGTTTTACCCGCATCGTCGGAAGTCATAAAAAACACATCGGGCATGTATATTTTATCCACATTCTTAGGGTCGCAGAAGATTTCGACGTAGTAATTGCCAGAAGTTGTATAATCACTCATTTTATTCCAACTCGCCCCTCTATCCGTCGAGCGAAAAATACCACCATTCTTTTCACTTGATTCTACAACCGCAAATAAAATATCAGGATTGACAGGCGACATCGCCATGCCAATGCGTCCCATTTCAGCCGTTGGCAAACCGTTGGTGAGTTTGTTCCAAGTAGCCCCCCCGTCAGTACTTTTATAGATAGCCGATTCTGGACCGCCGCCGATGTATGTGAACACTTGACGCATCCGCTGATGTGCCGCCGCATACACGATATTGGGTGAACGCGGGTCAATCAAAACCTCATTGCAGCCTGTGTATTGACTAATATTCAGCACTTGTTTCCATGTTTTGCCGCCGTCGGTTGTTTTATATATGCCCCTTTCACCGCCTGCACTCCAAAGCGGTCCATAAGCCGCTACAAAAACCTCATCCGCATTTTTAGGATTAATAGCTATCATGCCAATGTGTTCGGAGGTTTTCAAACCCATATTTTTCCAAGACTTGCCGCCGTCTTCCGATTTGTAAACACCATCACCGTAACTCGCAGCCCGTTGATTGTTGTTTTCACCCGAACCCACCCATACCACATTCGGATTGGTCGGGTCAATAGAAATGCAACCGATTGAAAACGAGCCTTGTGTATCGAAAATCGGTTGGTAAGAAATACCTCGATTCACCGTTTTCCAAACCCCACCTGCTGCCGCAGCCACATAATATTCATTGGAATTCGTCGGATTTACCGCAATATCCACCACCCTACCCGATGTAGTAGCGGGTCCGATGCTGCGGAATTTTAAGCCACCGAAAGTAGCGGACGCCATGATAGAGTCCTTCTTAATTTCAGGTTTTGCTGCATTTTGAGCAGTGATTACATTAAAAGAAAAGGTCGTTACAGTAAAAAGAAAAGCTAATAATTTGGTTTTCATAGCAAAAGCCAGTTAAATAGGTGAGCAAATAAGTTTTTCAATACAAGTTTTGACAAAGTTAACAATTTTGAGAAAGTTAAGAAGCGTTGCAGATTTAATAAATGCAGGGGGACTATACATGAGAAAAAAGTATGAAAATCGGTTTTATACTGAGGGGGTATATTTGAATGCATCAAATTTACCCCCTCAGTATTATAAATAAAAAAGATTTTACAAACCTCTAACCTTAGACATCCCACCATCCACATTCAAAACCTGACCCGTTATCCATGCCGAACTATCAGTCAAAAGAAAATGAACGGCATAGGCAATGTCTTCGGGCTGACCAATGCGTTTCAGCGAGTGGCGTTTATTGCTCGCCTCCATTTTTTCAGGCGCATTCAAGAGTTTTTCAGCCAAAGGTGTTTGGGTCAATGAGGGCGCAACGGCATTCACTCGAATATTCGGTGCCAATTCAGCAGCCAATGCAATTGTCAAGCCTTCAATTGCTGCTTTCGCCATACTGATAGACGCATGATAAGGCATCCCCTGCGAAGCCGCCACCGTACTCATCAACACAATCGAAGCGGAAGACGCATTTTTCAAATTGGATAAATATTTTTGAATCACATTCACAGCACCCAAGGCATTGATGCGATAATCATTCAAAAAATCGTCTTCACTAATGCGATTGAAGGGCTTTAGATTGATAGTACCTGAAAAATAGACCAACCCATCCAACGGTTCAGCTATATCAGGCAGGCTATTTTTACTGTAATCAACCACTTGGTGGTGCGAAGCATACGCGCTCGAAAGAGTGGGTTGCATGCTCAATCCAATGACATTATCATCTGCCATCAATGCCACGACGGCTTGGGCAATAACACTTGAAGCCCCAGCGAATAAGTAGGTTTTGCTCATAAAAAATTATCTTTTTGACATTTTATTCATTGAAATCGTCCTTTGTTGCGTGCATTTGAAGCGTTTGATGGCTTCATTGTCACGGAGTTTTTGATGCTTGGTGGCTTTGCCGTGCATCCGTTTACGCCACATGAGGTAACTGCTGCGCTTCATATGGGTGCGCATGAGTTCAATCACATCTTTTTCTTTTAAGCCAAATTGAATATCAATGGCTTCGAAAGGCGTGCGGTCTTCCCATGCCATTTCGATGATGCGGTCTATGTCTGTTGGTGAGAGCATATGAGTTGTCATAAAATTGAGTGAATTTAAACGCCCAATTGAAACAAGATAAAAGAGAGAGTGTTCATTTTTCTATTTTTTGAAATAAAACAAATTTTAAATAGGGTTTTATATTAAAAACATGATACTATATTTTAAATTGGCATATATTTTGAGATATAAAATTACGACAATATAAGTTCGTGCCAATTAATTATTTTTTTATCTCATGTACGTAAAAACCAATACCCTTTAGTCATGCCAGCACAAATTCGTCCTAAATCTTTAATTCAAAAAGCAGAGGATTTACCCAGCATCCTTTCCACCCAATCACAATGGAGTTCCATCAAAGAATGCGAGCGCTCCATTTTTCGTTCACTCGATATTACGCTTGTAGCAGAGCGTCGAGTCACGCTCTTGGATGCTATGGCATCCCAAGTAAATGCGATTATATCCGATGCCCTCGATAAAGGCATTTTAGTCAGAAATGAAGATGGGACAGTTATTATCCCATTGGGAAGACTTGTCGCATAATCAATTTTAAATGTTGTTGATTCAAAAAGCCCCCTCAGTATTTGTATGCTGAAGGGGCTTGGTTTATCTCCATCTAATATTTGAGTGTATAATTTTACAGTGAATATCAACTCAAATACAGTCTATTCAACCAAGCGGTGGAAGTATTTATTAATGGCTTCTGTTTTGTTCGATACATTCAATTTTTTGTAAATAATATGAATGTATTGCTTGAGGGTGCCCAGTGTTATTGTTAATGTTTGAGGTATTTCTTTGTACTTCAAACCCTTCGCCAACAAGGTCATTACTTCTTTTTCACGGGGCGATAATTTACTCTTTGGGAATCCTTCTTTTTTATTATTCAAGAGAATAGAGAAACCTGTGTCGCTTTTCAAATCAAATAGCAGTACATCTATTGTGGTATCATTCAAAACGTGGGTCAAAGAATCTTCATTGTCAAAAATGCTAATGACCTCATACCCCTCAGTATTTCGCAGTGTTTTGTCTATAAATTGAAACAGGGTTGAGCCGTTGTGAATGATGGCTATTTTTTGGGTGATGGCTTGTATCTTCAAAGGTTGATATTTATTTATTAATTTTCATGGTAATACCTAAAAAGCTAAAATCTTAACTTTCCTAAGCCAGAGAGTTAAAC